>JAEYVW010000285.1 GCA_023429365.1 Bacteroidota bacterium | reverse complement strand
ATTTGCATAGATAAATCGTATCATAAATAATTATACTAAACTCCATTCCATACGGGATGGAGTTTTTTTTGTGTCATATGGGCCATGGGCCTGCATTTGCCCGGTTCGGGAAATGAACGTAAATTTGGTTGCTTTGAAAATCGATCACTACATATATATCAACAGGCTCTTTTTCTCCTCCAACCTGAAAGCCTTTTGTAAAACCGCCCCGGTGGCATCCTGATCCGGATCGCCGGGGAAATAGCCGGTATCCCATTTTTTCATCATGCCTGCTGGCAGCCGCAGGCATATAAACTCATAATCATGCAGGCAGTTGACCATAAACTGATCTTAAAAAAATCAGACTACGAGCTATTGGTAAAATTTGTCTTTACCCATCTCAACCCTATGTCGGCCGATAACAAAAGCGCCGAGCAGTTATATGAAGAACTGAAATCGGCGGAAATACATCAGTCGGATGAAAAGATTCCCGCTGAAGTAGTACGTCTAAATTCCATCGTTGAGGTTTACGAAGAAACAACAGGACGGCAATCCCGGTTTAAACTGGTATTGCCCGACGAAGCGAACCTACGCAGGCAAAAGCTGTCAGTCTTTGCACCGATGGGTATTGCGCTGATGGGATATAAAAAAGGTCAGAGAGTGTGTTGGGAAATGCCTTCTGGTGATAGGGTATTTCATATAAAGGAAGTCGTGAATCATTAAACGTCAGACGGGGACGTCAGACGCCTGGTAGACCCGATTGGGAAATGCGTCTGACGCCCTCGTCTGACGCTCGGGAACGAGATCGGTAAATGCGTCTGACTTCCTCGTCTGACGCCTGGTAGACCCGACTGGTAAATGCGTCTGACGCCCTCGTCTGACACTCGGGAACGAGATCGGTAAATGCGTCTGACGTCTGACGCTGGATTCAATCTTTATTTCTTATTCTCCTCCACCGTTGGCGTTTCGGGCATGGTTTCCCCATTTTCGATGAACTCGTTCATGTAGATCTTAAACAGTACGATGATATAACTGACAAGTAATGGGCCGAATACAAGCCCGATAAAACCAAATAGGCCGAGACCTACCAACACGCCCAGGATCGTGATCACGGGGTGAACATCGCCCATTTTCTTTAGGAGCGTGATCCTGGACAAATAGTCGACATTGCCGGTCACCACCACACTGTACAACAACAAACCGGTTGCCTGCCAGGTATCACCTATCGCATAGGTGTAAACCACCAGTGGCACCCAGACCACCATGGTACCCACCACGGGGAAGAATGCAAACACACCGGTAAGAAAACCCCAGAGTCCCCATTCACTCACCCCAAAAATAAAATAGCCAAGTGTAGCCGTGAGACCCTGTATGATCGAGATCAACGGTATACCCAGGGCGTTTGCCTTGACGATCCTTTTGGTCTCCGAGGCCAGCATATTAATGTTTTCCTGGCGCAGCGGGATCAGCCTGTTCATCACCCGCTCGATCTCACTTCCATTTACCAGCATATAATACAATACAAACAGCATGATGGCCAGGTTTGAGATCAGGTTGGCCGTGCTATTGAGTAGTGTGGGTATAAAAGCAGAGAGCCTGCCCAAAAAATTTGACAGGCTGGCTTCCGACAGGAACGTAAAACCCAGTCTTTGCTGAATGGTCGCGATGGAACCTTTTGCCGACTCCAACATCGCATCCGGGTTTTCAAGAAAGGCATTCACTTTTGGGCTTATCAGTGTAATGGCCAGGAAAACCGGCAGGCCGATCAAAAAAAGATAGTACAAAATGAAAAGCCCTGCGGCCCAGCCCTTCTTCCATTTGCGATTGTAGACGAGCTGGAAATAGTTGGACCTGCTCAGGATGTATAAGGTAAGTGCGCCAAGCAAACCGGGTAGGAAAATATCCAATTCTCTGATGACCAGGAACACCAATAAAAGGATCAGGGACAGAAGTAATACCTGTTTTATCCGAATGTTGAAGGTTGGCATAGAGGATGCTAAGATAGAGAATTTGTGGAACAGTAATTGTTTTACCAGACTGCATGCGAACCATCAAAAAGAAGTTTAAACACGCTACCTCCACGCCTAAGGGACGGATCATTGTCTTCAGCATCCTGCTGGCTATCGTGCTGGCGATCGGCGGAGGAATCATTTACTGGAGCCTGTTCAGGAAGAAGATCATACGCGGTGAGATCGAAAGCATGGTGAGGAATAAAAGCAACGGACTTTATAACCTAAGCTACGACAGTCTCAAACTGGATGAAGTGGCCGGTAATCTTTCGTTGACCAATATCGTCCTTGTCTACGATAGTCTGCGGTATGCCTCATTGAACGATAAAAATGATGCGCCCCCTACCCTTGTCAAATTGAATATTCCCCGCATCACCGTTTGGGGTGTGCAAACGCCACGTGCCCTGCTGAGCAAGGAAATTGTTGGCAAAAAACTCGTCATCACCGATCCGGAAATACAGATCATCTATACCAATGCGGGTAAAGATTCCGCACGATACCTGCCTCCGAATGAAGTATACCGGCAGTTGCTGGGAAATCTTAACATGATAAAAATCGATACCCTCGAAATAAATGGCGCGGAGATCACCACCAGCAATTTGAAAAGCGGTAAAAAGAATGTTGAATTCAAAAATACATCCGTGCATCTGTTTGACCTTGCACTCGATGAAGAAACGGGTGCTGAGCCAGGAAGGATTTTGTTTGCGAAACATGTTTCGCTGGCCTGCGAAAAGATCAGTTTTCCCTCGGAGGACCGGCCTTATAATTATGTCTTCGACAGCCTTAGTCTCAGTTCCATCACTCAAACCGGTTCCGCGAAGAGGATCCGTATCATCCCGCTGCTTGAAGAAAACGCCTTTGTAAAAAGCCTGCCCTACCAGGACGATCGCTTCGACTTTACCATTAATAATATGCGTCTAAAGAACCTGGATATACCCCAGCTTTTTAATGAGAACATCTTCGCCGACAGTATTCTGATTGGCGCAGCCAATTTTAAGATATACCGCGATCTTTCCATTACCCGCGACAAGCAAAACCGTGTAGGCAGGTATCCACACCAGTTGCTCGATAAATTACCACTCACGGTAAATGCCAAAACGCTTATTCTTTCCAACGCATTTTTAGAGTATAAAGAAAGGAGCGCCATCACCGGGCAGGCTGGTAAAGTACAGTTTCACCAGGTCTACGCCACTGTCTCTAATATCACCAATGATAAAGAAGCCATCAAATCTAATAATGTGATGGCGGCAGCGATCAAAACAAAATTCCTTAACACGGCTCCTTTTGAAGTTGACTGGAAATTTTACCTGCAGCATCCTAAAGGACGGTTTGACATCAAAGGAAATATGGGAAGCGTGGCAGTGGAGGATCTGAGCCGCATAACCGAGCCCATGGGCCCGGCCAAAATGGAGAAGGGGAAAATCAAAAGTCTTTCCTTTAACCTGGAAGGGAATGATCATGGGGCTGACGGCACAGTTAGAATGCTTTACAAGGATTTAAAGATAGCACTCCTCGAAAAGAAAGAAGGTGAAAAAGAACTGGATAAAAAAACGCTTGCCAGTTTTGTGGCCAATCTTGTTGTAAAAAATGATAATCCCGCCAGGGAAGGAGATCCACCGCGCACCCCGAACGTTCATTTTGACCGGGACAGCAATCGATCGATCTTTCACCTGGTTTGGAAAACGATATTTAAAGGAGTCAAGGAAACTGTGGGTATCAAAAAATAAGAACTAATCGATAGCGATACCCACTCTCAGTGCCTTAAGACCTGATACACCCTGCAGTTCCTCAAGATCCAATTCTTCCATATCATCGTTTAAAATATGCTGATCCTGCAGGTAGCGGATATAGCCGATATATTCGTCGGCTTCTTTCTGGCTAAAATAAACGAGCGCGATCTTGCCGGGCTGTGTCAACCGTTCTTTCTTGTTTTTGAGTAACACTTTGTCGATCCGCTTTTTCACGATATGGTACCTGATATTGTATGTCCCTTCCACATCAAATCTTTTTTCATCCTTGCGGAATTTTATGTCTATGGGTTGAGAATGGATAAAGATGAGCTGGGTTGTTTCCACGGGCTTTGCAAGCTGGGGCAATAACGCATTGGAATACCTGGCTATCGCTGCCATGGACGTGAGCTGCAACAGCCTTAAATTTTTTAAGTAAATATCGCTGAAAGGCTTGTCGGGCGCGATCGACTGGCCAATATAAATATCATATTCCACCCCATCAGTCCTGAATTTTTCAAAATAACTGGGATAAGCCTGCTGAATCTCATCTTTCATCATGTCCATATATTTATTGACAGATGAGATTACAGTGTTCATTGATTTCTCGAGCAGCCTGCGATTAGCTGTGGCACTTCCTTTTTCGGGGTCGATGGCCTGCAGGTACTCATTGATAACGCGTGCAAGTTGGGGATTGCCCTCTTTAAATTTTTGCAGGAAGGGGTAAATATTATTGTCCAGAAAATCATTCAGCCTTACTTCATGTTTGATGCCCGATGGATCGTTGATCCGGTCGCGCCATTTGCGCGCGAGGAATATTTTTTCATCCAGCAGGCCAAAGCCGGATGCTTCCTTGAGCCGGTTCAGCACATCCAGGAGGATATTGAACTGTACCGACAGGTCAGCGCGGGTCGAAGCATTTCTTTCAACGGTGGAATTCCGGATATCAATCGATCCATACAGCGGGTAAACTTTTTCAAAGATGATATCTTCTATTTCCCTTTGCCTGTCCTGTACATGGCCGTCACGAATATAATGCCAGGCGGCTTCGTTGAATTTCCATTGCACAGAAGATTGCACGGCTGTAAACTTATCCTTGACCACCTGGTCGATATTGTTGTTAAACTGATCGATATTATTCTTAAGAAGCTGGGCCATCAGGGGTATCGCAGGTTCCAGCTTTGAAAACAATGCTTCATCAAGTATTCCTGGTTCCCCGGTAAATACTTCAAGTGCGCCGGCCAGTGAATTATTAAAGTACACCGGAAGCAGGGCATAGGATACAATACCTTTTTCTGCCAGCATCTTCAGGTGCGGATGTTTGCTATGATCTTCCTGTAGAACATTTCGGAAAAATAGTTGCTTCGGGTTTTTAAAATAGGTGTGGGCCAGGTCGAGGTATGTGGTCTCCCCTGTCCCGGTTTCCCTCGCTGTACTCAACAATTTACTGTTGGAGCATTCTGTGTCATTGAAAATAAGTTTATTGTTTACCTGCAACACCGGTATCACGCCAAACTCCACATCATTTCGTTCCACCATCGCTTTAAGTGACTCGATGACCTTGTCGTAATGGTTCTCATCTTCATACAAGGATTCTGTGAGAATGATGTTTTTAATATTTTCAATCGCATGCTCTGCTGTCACGTCGGTGATATTGGTTATGCAAAACCCTTCGAACCGGAACATATCGAGCGGTAACTTTTGCTCGAGCAGCTGCAGCGATTCCTCCGGTGTACTGGCGCCAAAGTTCAGGTCTTCCAGTTTAAGTTCGGGTAAAGGTTGCGTAGCGTGTATCTCAACAAAGCGTGCGTCTAACCCCAGTTTATAATATTTTGTAAGCCCGGTTTTTTCGTCCTCCAGTGGATGAATAATGTCGCGGCTAAAGAAATAAGAGAAATTGTATAGCTTATCAAGCACCAGCGAATAAATAAATTCAAGCTGGTTGCTTTTCAACTCCTGTGGGCTTTTGGTTGTAATGCTTTTGTGGATACTGCCGGTAGTAATATTTGTAACAAGGTTGAAATAAGCGTTGGTGCTGTAAAAAATAACGGGTGACAGCGGCAGTGCGAGTGCCCAGAAATGTGATTCTTCGTCCTCGATAATGGGCGAAACCGTACCATATATAAGTTGCAACTGCTCGGAATAATTTTTTACCTGTTCTACATCGATCGATTCCAGCAGGTCGGGTGCCTTTTCAAATTGTTCCACCACCCAGGAAAAGTACCTGCTCTTATGACAAACAGCTT
>JAEYVW010000283.1 GCA_023429365.1 Bacteroidota bacterium | reverse complement strand
CGATGACCAGCAATCTGACCGGGTCGTGAACCTCGATCATTTGCCAGGGCAGACCGGGACGGAGATCACCATCACTACTGTTGGCCACGCCGAAAAGTCCCATCACATTATGTGGCAACTTGGTACCGGCGCCCAATTTGATATTATCAACTCTTGAAAAATAATATTCGAGATTAATACCGCCGCATACAAGGCCGATAGGTCGCATCACACCTGAAAGGATGGTCCCATCAGGATCAGTAGTGGGGTCATAACTATTCATGAACGCACGCCTGTCGAGGAATAGACTTTTGGTTACCGACCTGCGCCCAATAATGGCCAGCGTATTGGTACCGTGACCCAGTTCGGGTCGTGGTTCAAACAGCGACACAGACCTGTTATGAATGGCTTTCCGCACCTGTTCGAGTTCACGACGTGTATTGATCGATGCAAACCGCCTGCTTCTTTCTTTGGCGTTGAGATTAAGCGCCGTTTCAAAATTCTGTCTATTTACCTCGTGTTCCTTTGCATTGTCTGCATTCAGCAAATGCTCATCATAATATCCTATCACATCGGCGGCCGTATCGTGCATGCTTCCAACAAACTGGGTAGTAAGCGGTATAGCGATCCCTTTCGTATGCAATACTTCCCGCACACCCTTATGATTCAAAATAAAAGACATCACCCTCGCATTGGTAGCGCCGGGTCTTCCACTGCAGGCGCCACAATCGTGAGCACCATGATGCGGGTTGTTGGCACTGCTGCTGCCATGCGCAACGAGATAAACAATCGGTGCAAAATTTTTCACCAGCCCGATACCACGCAAAAATCCTTCAGCCCTTGTTGCCATCTCATTCAGGGTATAACCAACCTGCAAACCATTTTCAATATCCGTCAGGTCTTTATTTTCAATCGTAAGTGTCGAATCCCTGTCCATATGACCAAAGGCATTGGAGATGGCTGGACTCATTTTTGGTCTGAAAAGGTTTAGAACAGTTTGTACAAATGCCCAGACGCCAAACGCGATACTCAGAGCAAACCCGGTTAGTAAACCATGCGTATGACTTGTATAAAGGAGTTCTTCTTTCCGGGGTGTTTTTGCTTCTAATTCTTTGATAAGATATTTTGGTGTCACAGGTGCAGGACAAAGCTTGTCATAAAATTTGCTGCCCTGTTGCTGAAAGTAAAACTCCACACCAAAAAATCCCGGGGCACCCATTGTTTCGCATTTTTTATCAACAGCTTCGATATGCCGGCGTAAAGAATCTTCCCGTTCATCAATACAAAATATGGCCTGGAAAGAAGTCTGTGTATTCCTTGATAAGGCCCCATTCCCATTGACAGATATAACGTGGTCTGTCGTGGAAGAATGGGGTGACGCTAATTGAATCCCTCTAAGCACTGAATCGTAGTAACTCCATTCAAATGCGTCCTGCCACAATTCAATTACCTCTGCCAGCTCTGTTTTTTCTACTTCGGCAAATAGATGGACCGGCGGTTCTGTTGCATGGTTTGCCAGCGGTCGCCATTTATTTTTCAACACAGCATTAAGCGTATCCAACTCCATCAGCAGTTCAAACTCTACCAGTTGCCTGAGTGTTATGTTTTTCCTGTCCAATAAAGTTTGGGGATTATCCTCCACCGCGCTCACAAAGCCGCTCCAGCCATGGTGGGCAAACTGCTGATCAAACAGATACTGCTCAAAATAAGCAGGGTTACCTACAATTGCCTTCAACAGGCCATTGATAGAGTACTGACCCGATAAGAACTTCTGTCTGACCTCTTTTGTCCTGAAAAAACTGACCAGGCTGCGTTGTTCAAGTTCTTTAATACTTTCAATAAAACTTTTGCCGGCCACCGGATAGTTTTCAATAGCTATACCCTGGTCCAGGAACGAACAAAGTATGCGAAATAAAAGCGGGTGGACCCTGTTGTCAAGGTCAAGATGATAGACATCCTTCCAGAGCCGCCTAAACCTGCCAATACGTGGCTGGTTGATCGTATCGTACTCCTTACCTAACAATTTTTCTTTCCACCCGCCTGTGTTACCTTTTTTATTCACGATAATCTTCTCAAGCACTTCATCCCGAATACGCCCTCTTTTATAGAGTTCCCTATATTCTTCCAACTGCAGATGCACCTGGTAACCAAAAATTTTCGATGCCTTAAAAATAGCATCGTAAAACTTCATGTGCTGAAACGCATGCAGGGAATTATGGTGGATAAAATCCTTCAATGCCTGCTGCGAGGGCAGCATATGCTTCAGCTCATGCAACACATGGTTCTCATCAAAAACCGGATGCACATGTGGCTTGTCGCCAACTGTGACGGTTGTTGTGGGTTCAGTAGTTGTGGTTAAGCTGGTTTGCATGTGGTTTATTTTGTTTGAAGTACTGCTTCCTCCGGCTCCGCGTATACAAACACCGGTGCTTCTTTCTCTGAATGCACACGAACGGAATCTTCCATATTATATTCTTTCTTAAAATTCCTGAGCGCCACTTTTATATTCTTGTCTTTTGATCCATAATTTAAAAAGTCGCGTATTAGCTCAAGTACATCATAATCTATGTACACGGTGTTGGCCGCATCGATGATCACTTTGCTATTGGCCGGCAGGTGAGCAAGGGTTTGTTTGATAGCCGCCTTATTTAAAAAGGAAACCTCCTGCGCCAGGTTGATAAGTATGGTCTCGCCTTCATGGTGCTTTTCCTTGCGGAAGAAATAAGCAAGCTTCATATTGCCGCGCAGGATGAATATTACACTCACCACCAGGCCAATGGCCACCCCTTTCAGCAGATCGGTCAGCACGACAGCAATTACCGTTGCCAGGAAAGGAATGAACTGGTGTTTGCCCGTATGCCACATATGACGGAAAACTTTTGGACTCGCCAGTTTGATACCGATCATGATTAATATCGCTGCCAGGCAGGCCATCGGTATTTTGTTTAACAGGGTGGGGATCGCGATCACTGCCAGCAACAGGTAAGTTCCGTGCATAATCGTCGATAACTTTGTTTTAGCACCGGCGTTGACATTCGCTGATGTTCTTACGATCACCGATGTCATTGGCAAACCACCGATCAGGCCGGCCAGCATATTACCGACTCCCTGCGCCCGTAACTCTGTATTGGCACTCGACAATCTTTTCATCGGGTCCATTTTATCTCCGGCTTCCAGGCATAGCAGCGACTCAATACTGGCAACAATGGCGATCGTTGCACCCACGACCCATACATCAGGATTACTGAA
The DNA here is from genome assembly GCA_023429365.1 of Bacteroidota bacterium. Classification (GTDB taxonomy): domain Bacteria; phylum Bacteroidota; class Bacteroidia; order Chitinophagales; family Chitinophagaceae; genus Terrimonas_B. The sequence goes on along the minus strand of JAEYVW010000283.1, from coordinate 1,547 downwards.
ACCTGAAAAATTGGGTGTAGTAAACTGTCCAAAAAATTCAGTGACGGAAGATGCGCTGGGTATTGTCACCAGATGCTCCTGAGAGATGACAAGTGGAGACCCAGCCGACTTAAACATTTCATTAATGATAACACCGGCGATAACTGCAATTAGGGCTCCGGGAATGATTTTGATCTTTTTCAGTGCCGGAACTTTGTTGAAAGCGATAAGTATGGCGAATGAGACCAATGCAACGATGATAGCCCCGAGATGCGCGTAGTTGATCGCACTGGTTATCTCTGAAAAGTAGCCGGCTTCTGTACCACTTCCAAAGTTGAAGAAATCACCTTCGTGGGCTTTATCATAGCCAATAGCATGGGGAATTTCTTTCATTATAATGATGATGCCGATTGCGGCAAGCATGCCTTCAATTACACTGGTGGGGAAATAGCTGGAGATACTGCCCGCTTTCAAAATGCCGAGCGTCATCTGGATCATGCCCGCGATTATTACGGCTACCAGGAAAGTTTCAAATCCCAGGTCGGTGATGGCCACCAGCACAATTGCCAGCAACCCTGCAGCCGGGCCCGATACGCTCACATTTGAACTACTTAAAAAACCAACGACAAGACCACCGATGATCCCGGTAATGATACCGGCAAAAGGTGGAGCGCCGCTTGCAACTGCGATACCCAGGCAAAGCGGGAGTGCGACGAGGAAAACGACCATCCCCGACAACGCATCCGTTTTGAAATGTTTTATATTAAGCTTCATACTAAATAAAATTTTGATCCGGTTTCAATTGCGGGAGCCTGATGCTCCCGCAATCTTACCGGGGTTTTATTGGGTAGATACTAATTGTGCAGGCTTTTCTTTCCTGCCTTTTTTTGTGAGATTTTTAAAGAAATCAACCTGTCCATTTTCCACGTTGTACACACCGCCTACGAGACCTATTTCGCCTTTTGCAAACATGTCCTGGACGATCTCGCTGCGTGTGAGAATTTCTTCCAGGCTATTTTCAACGTTGGCATAGGCTACCTTATCGGTAAACAAATGGTCCTGGTCATCTTTGAGCAGGGCTTTACTGATAGAAGGCTGTATGCGCTTGAGAAGATCGGTGATATGCCCATCGCGTACGCCTTGTTTTGCGCTCTTAATGGCACCACACTCCGTGTGGCCCAATACCATCAGTACTTTTGAACCTACATATTTGACGGCGTACTCGATACTCGCCAGTATGTCATTATTGACAATATTGCCTGCAACACGGATACTGAACAGGTCACCAAGTCCCTGGTCGAATATTAATTCAACCGAGGTACGTGAATCCATACAACTCAGAATTACGGCAAAGGGATACTGTCCTTCGCGTGTTTCGTTGATCATTTCAAGATGATCATGGTCATTATTCAGATTGCTGATAAATCGCTTGTTTCCTTCTTGCAGCAACTCAAAACCCTGGCAGGGCGTGAGGTTTTGCAGAAACTCCTTTGAGTGTTTCCTCATTGTTAATAGTTTATTCCACTGCCATGCATAAAGTATGACAGCATACATTTTAGATTTGAAAT
>JAEYVW010000275.1 GCA_023429365.1 Bacteroidota bacterium | reverse complement strand
GTTTCAAATTTTTTCTTGGCCGCTTCGATCTTGACACGCTGGATATATTCTGCAGGTGAGTTGTTAGTAGCTTTTTTAAATCTTCTTTCAAAGTGACGCCGGCCGATGGTAAACCTGGTTGCCAGCTCTTCAATAGTAATTTTTTCTGTAATATTTTTTTCTATGAACTCCTGGGCCTGGATGATCGGTTCGTCTTCGTGCTTTTTCTGGCCATTAAACATTATAAAGGGCGACTGAGACTTGCGATCGATCTCGATTGCAAAAAATTTCGAAGCGCGTATGGCCATCTCGCGACCGGTATATTTTTCAACCAGGTGCAATAGAAGATTCCAGTAGGAACTGGCACCCCCGCTCGAATATATACCCTGCTCTTCGGTGATGATACTTCCGTCGGCCAGGGTGATGTCGGGGAACATATCCCTGAACTCGCTGGCAAACAGCCAGTGTGTAGAACACTTTTTACCAGCCAGCAATCCCGATGCGCCCAGTAAAAATGCACCCAGGCAAAGTGATGCCACTTCCGCGCCGCCTGCATATTGATCTTTTATCCAGGGGATAAAATCCTTATTCAATTCTATCGCGGCTTTCATATCACCCGAAAGAGCGGGAATGATCACCAGGTCGGTCCTGGTTACTTCCCCCAGCAAGTGATCAGGATGTACGGCAAAAACGCCATCGTTTAAGTTCACGTTTTTCGAAAGCCCAACCAGTCGAACATCAAAAGCGGGATCCTCGCCTTTCTCGGTGAGAAACATATTGACTGCGGAAAAGATATACCTCGGATCAACAATCGCGGCAGGCACAGCGCCTTCGGGGACTAGAATCGATATGTGTTTCATGGTTTTCTATTGTGAACTCGTGAATAAGGCCTATGAAATTACAAAATTTGAGGGGTTACGCCCTGTCGTTTAAGGTACGGACGGTCAAATACAAGTATTGACCGACAGAAGGCTGTTTTAAACGTACAGGTCGCAACTAACCCCTTACTAAGTCTCAGGTGCACAGTGTTTAACTCTTATGAGGCTAATATTTTTGTAGTTGCGTGGGAACCTACGATGCAGGTTCATATTAAGCTTTTAACTAATGGAAATTTAGTAGCATGCGGAAATTAATTGTATCCATGAATTTAACTCTTGACGGTTTTATGGCAGGTGCGGATAGAGAACTCGACTGGCATTTTCACAGCTGGTCATCCCGTATGGCCCGGGTGCTGGGCGAGCAGTTGAGCCAGGCAGATACTATCCTGCTGGGGCGTATCACTTATACCGCCATGGCTGGGTTCTGGCCGGCACAACTCCACAACCTCTCGCTTTCAAGAGAAGACATTGCTTTTGCCGGGATGATGAACAGCCATCGGAAGATAGTGTTCTCGAATACACTGGCTCGCCCGCTATGGAACAATACGATCATTGCAAGAGGCGATATTCGTGACGAGGTGAAAAGGCAGAAGGAAATGTCAGGTGCCAATATCATTATTTATGGTAGCGGCAGCCTGGTTTCACCACTTATGCGTTCCAACCTGGTTGACGAGTATACGCTCTGGGTCCATCCAGTTTTTTTAGGGAAAGGGAAACTGATGTATGATAAACTAAACAAATCGATCCCTATGGATCTGCTGGGTGCGGAAGCTTTTGGTTCGGGTGTGGTGAAGATGGATTTCAAAGCGCGGCAATTGTGCCAAACGGCATACTAAGTAACAGGAGTCTTATTTTCGAGTTTTAGTATTTTAGAATTTTCAGGCAAAAGTTCGTTCACTATCTCCAATAACGCTTCGTAAGGTCGATAACCGGTGGCGATAAGAGAATGTGAATTCTTTTTTCGAAACAAAAGCGTTGGAAACCTGCTGATGTTTTTCAATCGGATTTCATCCAGGTCGGCACGGAATGCTGTTGTACCGGATCCGTCCTTAAATTGTTTTTTAAAAAGCGCCAGATCAAATGCAGGATTTTTCTGTTTCAACATCTTCGCCAATCTGAAGAGTTCGTTTGTTTTGGAAATATTTATTCCGTCCAGCATACAGGCGGATCGCAAGAGTTGGAGATATCGAATGGCAAGATCCGGCGATTGCAGCTGAACCGATTTGAAAGCGATACAGGATGGATATGATGAAGAGGGGGGATCACTAAACCAGATTGTATGTTTGATTTTCATACCGGTGATACTGGCCGCGTGCATCCATACAGGACCCATCTGGATCGGACGGTTTACATTATTTAAGGGATCGATAAACCGGTTCCAGTTTGGGATCAGTCCACCCATACAAAATCTCCAGCTAATTTGTTCCCCATACTCCTGCCTGAGTTGGAGGATGGCGGGTTCCATCCCCCAGCTCCAGCAACAGAGCGGATCTGTGTAGTAAGTAATCTCAATTGGATCCACTATTGGTTTGCGTTTGATCAGCGTTTATTTTTTGATTTTTGTTTGTTACCTGCTTCACGGGCGGTCACATTTGCATCTTTTTCTTGGGGGACAGCATTGTTTTGCAACACCAGTTCCGCGGTTCTTTCATCATTTTTTGGGTCATTCCATACCTGCGTGCCTTTCATGGCCGCCTGTCTCACCTGTTTGCTACGTTCCTTGCCCAGTGAAAGATTTAATTTTTCTGTCATGCCCAGATCCCGGTCTGTTCCCTCAGGTTTTTCGTCGAACAAATTATTAGTGTCCATCACGTGCTGGATGGGATCTTCCACATAACGATAGGTTTCGTTCAATTGCGTTGTTGGACCCTCATTCCATGGACCTCTGAAGTCATTCCCAGTTGATAGATTGAAATAGGTATTGCTATATCTTGGGTCAGCCTGAAGTGTTCCCGGTGGGAAATTGGGCTGAATAGTACTTAATGCCGCCTCAAACATTTGGAAGTGCGCCACTTCCCTGGTCATCAGGAAATTCAGCGTGTCCTTTACATAGGGATCATCAGTAAACTGAAGCAGGTATTCGTATACCATTTTTGCCCTTGTTTCAGCGCCCATGTCCGAACGCAGGTCCGAGCTAAGGTCACCCTGTACATCGCCATTGATATAAGCTGCTGTCCATGGCACACCCTGGCTATTGGTATAAGCCGGTCCGCCACCGCTACCCACCAGGAACTGGGGTGCAGTCATGGCTTCATGGATCATTGTTTCTTTTGCTTCTTTTCCATTCAGTAGTTGCATGATCTCAGATTTTTCCGCCGCGTCTTTCAAATCACCATTAATGCCGGTCAGCAACATCTGGATGGTAGCGCCTACGATCTCGAGGTGACTAAACTCCTCCGTTGCAATATCCATCAGCAAATCATATTTATCCGGGAAGGGTTGTTTGGCTCCGAAGGCCTGTCCGAAATAGCGGAGTGCAGCTGCTAACTCTCCGTTGGCGCCGCCAAATTGTTCCAGTAACAATGTCGCGAAGGCAGGATCGGGGCGTTGCACCCTGGCCTTGAACTGGAGTTCTTTCACATGGTAAAACATACAGAAGGTTTTTTCGAGTTAGAAAATTAATTAGAATATGGCTGGGGGAACTTCGGTAGTGAATGGAGGACAATAAATATGCTATGTTTTTACCCGTTTAGCTTCCTGCTCCAGGTGAGGTGTATGTGAAAATATATAGTCAGTGCGTGGTTTACGGGGGAAAATATTGCCCCAGGCATTTCCAAATTATCTACCATCACCAATAGTGTATTGCCACGATTTTGATTAGTTGATATAGCTATCTGGCTGACGAGAGTGATCGTTCTTCGTGCCTGGCATTATTACCGCCTCGCGATAATGTTCAGACTTATTTCAGAAAGGGTTATATATAGAGGTTAGTTTCGTATTCCGTATTAATTCCTGCTTACCGTACCAAAATGACTGAGCGCTTCTAGTATTCCGCCGGCGCCGGTATCAGATGCGATATAAGTAGAAGAGAAGCCTGCCACGGCTTCCAGCAGTTCAGGCTCGGAATTCCCGACCGCTACGCCTTTGAACTCAGTTTGAAAAAGCGAAAGATCATTCAGGGTATCCCCGGCAACCAGTACATCAGACCGGTCCTGCCCCAGGTGGTTGACAAGTAATGTTAATGTACTGCCTTTATTGACACCACGCGGGAGTATATCCAGGAACCTGTTGGCAGAATAGATAACCTCGCATTGCAGATCCTTTAGTTGTTTTCTAACTTCTTCCACGATATTGAAATCTTCAACAAAATAGGAGAGCCGGTTATTGAGTGGAACTTCCTGCAGTGTCAATCCAGGCAAATGACCGACCCGTTTTTGGATTTCTTCATCACCCGGCCAAAGTGCATCTATTTTTGATTGCAGGGGTTCTACAGGTTGTATACCATCACCTTCAAATATGCTGGCGCCCACATCCCCGATAATAAAATCGGGCCGGGGCAAAAGTGGATCATTAAATAGTTCCTGAACAGACTCCCTGCCTCTTCCTGTTACGAAGATCAAACAGATATTGCTGTTATTTCGAAGAAGGGAATACAGTTGCTCTCTACTGGAACTGGTGCCTCCCAAAAATGTACCGTCTAAATCCGTTGCCAACACTAACGAGGCATTGTTATTAATCGTCATACGTAATGCAAATTTACGATATATATTCCCAGGAGGGGTGTTAAAACCATTTCTAATAATGTTCTAACATCTGGGATATTCTTCGTTTTTAATTAATAGTAAACCCCTCCAAAGAGGGGTCCAAAAATGAGTTCATAAAAAGTTTGGAGATTATCTGGTGCTTCGACAGGAATCGAACCTGTATCTGGAGCTTCGGAAACTCTTATACTATCCCCGTCCGACTGGCGTCAGCCGGGCGGGCATTGTACTACGAGGAGATAGGATCAATTGACGTAATTGAGGTTTATGCATCTTATACTTGTGTCTGACCTACGACTGCTAGTTGTACACTGTAATTTAAGAAGGGATTACTTTTTTCAGAAATCTTCTTCCCGCTGCGGTTTTAAAATACTTTTCCCTGGCAATCGCCTCTTGCTCAGTTGAAAATGACTCTGCGTAAACTATGGTAAAAGGAATGTAGGACTTAATTGAAGCAGTTAAACCCGAATTGTGCTGTTTTAGTCTGGCCTGAAGATCCTTGCAATGCCCTTTATAGAAATAATCATGCTCCACGCTTTTAAGAACATATGCATAGAACATAGCTGAAATTTAAGTAGCCTCGACAGGAATCGAACCTGTATCTGGAGCTTCGGAAACTCTTAACTATCCCCGTCCGACTGGCGTCAGCCGGGCGGGCATTGTACTACGAGGAGATAGGATCTATTGACATAAGTTGAAATTTATGTAGCCTCGACAGGAATCGAACCTGTATCTGGAGCTTCGGAAACTCTTATAC
>JAEYVW010000366.1 GCA_023429365.1 Bacteroidota bacterium | reverse complement strand
GAACCATGGCAACTGATCTCGATCACATCTTCCCCGGTATAAGAGCGCGGTGCGCGGAAAAGGGAAAGCACTACTTCATCCAGCTTCTTATCGCCCTGCACCAGGTAACCTACATGCAATGTATTGGGCTCCTGTTGCTCCAGGTCTTTGGAAGGGAAAAGCGAGTTAATAATTGGGAGTGCTTTTTTGCCACTCAGGCGGATCACGCCTATGGCGCCTATGCCGGGGGGTGTGGCCAGTGCAACGATCGTATCATCCCATGCTGCGAGGTTGTTCATCTTCTTTTATTCTTCAGGCTTTCAAAAGTAGGCCTTAGGCGTTTTATAAAACAAAAATCCTCCCCACTTGTGCGGGGAGGATTCAATTAATATTATATCACAAAAATTATTCAGACTGTACCAGGAAGGTGATCGGCTGTTTACGGTAAGCATTTACCTGCCGTCCGTTCTGGATGGCGGGGGTCCATTTAGGACCTCTTTTGATTACCCTAACCGCTTCTTCTTCCATACCGTAACCATGTTTGGTGAGTGCTCTTACATCGCTGATAGAGCCATCCTTGCTCACAACAAACTGAACATATACGGTATAAGTACCTTCCGGAGCGCCATTGTCAACGGGGGCGCTGGGATTGAGGTTTCTTTCCAGGAATTTTCTCCAGGCGCTTTCGCCACCCGGGAAGGCCGCTTCGATCTCCACTTTTTCGAAGATCTTGTTCTCATCTTCTTTTTTCTCTTCCACGATACCCTTTCCTTCGTCGATCACGGCAGGGGCCACAATACCTTCATCCTTAATACCTTCCTGCTTGATCACGTCGATCTTGGCTTCCTTGAGCTCCTCCTGTGCGGGAGGTGGTTCCTGTACCTCCTCATCCTTTACGATCTTGGGAGGTGTAAATTTTTGCATTTCGATCTTGGGGGGATCTGGTGGCTTTGGTGGCGGTGGCGGTGGCAATTCCTTGGGTTTTTCCTCCTCCTGCTTGATATCCGCCAGGGTTACCTCCCTGATCTCGACTTTATTTGATTTGCCGCTATCCAGCGAACTCGCTAGTATTGAGCCTAATAAGGCCAGCAAAGCCAGCGAAGCTGTGATCACCAGGGCCATCACGATGCGCTTATTATAGGTCTTGCGCAACTCGTAAGCCCCGTATTCCTTGTTCCGGTTCTCAAAAACCAGGTCAAGAATATCGGCAGATAATATTTTGTTGGCTTCCATGTCTGAAGTTTGTTTAAAATTAGATGCTTTCCTGTCCTTTTTCCATAACTATTATTGTGCCCCGCCTCCGCTGCCTTCGGTAGCTTTGATGAGATCTTTCTCAGTATCAGCTATTTTCACAATGGCGAAACGCTTTACCTGGTTGATGGTCATTTCGTCCAGGATGTCGACGGCGTTTTTGTAAGTGGCTTCCTCATTGGGTTTTATCACCACTACAAAATCCTCATCGGCGCATTCCTTTTGGGGATCTCTTCCTTTTGCTTTTGCCTTTTCTTCACAGGCCGGGTTGCCACGGTAATTTGAGATCACTTCCTTTTTCTTACGAATGATCTCATCGCGAATACCCTTAAAGGTGGTCTGCTTAAAATTGGCACCATTGGGGTCGAGCTCGCCTTCATAATAATATACCTGGTCATTCTTACCAAGCATAACCGTCAGCGCGCCGCTTTGCTTCACCTGTGTTTCCTCATCCTTTTTCTCAGTATCCTTCGGCATGTTGAGGTCCATTGTTGTGGGCTCGTTCATGGTTGCCGTAAAGATGAAGAACGTGATCAGCAGGAAGCCAAGGTCCACCATGGGTGTCATATCCACGCGGGTGGAAAGCTTTTTAGCCTTCTTTACGCCTGGTCCTTTTTTGTGGCCACCGCCGCCGTCACCGGTATCTAAACTTGCCATATTAAAAAATTTAAAATTTTAAAATCTATTTGCCCGCCTGGCCACTTTTCCGAAGGATGCCCAACTCCGTATTGCCAGGGGCGTCTTCGGGTGAGGTCACCAGGTTATACTTGAACTCCTCATTTCTTTTCAGCGCGCTTACCACGGCTTCAAAAGTGGGATATTTCGATTTCGAATCACCCTTGATCAGGAAAGTGAGCTTCTGGCCGGCAAATGCGTTCTTTGAAGCGGCAATCCATCTCACCAGCTCGTTAGAAGCTGAGTCGAGTACGGGAATACCTTCCTGTTGTACGCTTTTTTGCTGGTCTGCAGGAACCCTGAGCAGGCTTTGCAACTTGGACAGCGGCACACCCACCATCAATGTTTTCCTGAAGTTGGCCATTTCGGCATCAGACAAATTCAGGTTATTAGTCTTATTGATCTCCTGGATGATCTGGTCGAATTTCTCCACGCTTTTTTCTGAAAGCACTGAGAAGAACACACGATCCTCAGCGTCTATAGACACCATTACCGCATCGTTCTGGGGCAATTCACCCGCCGAGACCGAGTTAGGTGTTGTGATCTCAACCGGCTCGGGTGGCTTGAACTTAGTGGCCATGATGAAAAACGAAAGGATCAGGAACGCGATATCCACGAAGGGCGTCATATCGGTATCCGTGCTCTTTTTTGCAATTTTTACACTTGGCATTTTCTAAAAATATTTAATAATGAGATGAAAAGGAATCATTTTTCCATACCATCTTCTGTCAAATTATTTGTACAGAGAAGCAAAACTTTGAGTCAGGGTGAAACCTGATTCATCAATGCCATATGTAATTGAGTCAATCTTAGTAGTAAAGATATTGTACATGATCAGCGCGAAAGCTGAAGTACCGATACCCAGGGCTGTATTATACAAGGCCTCAGAGATACCAACCGCAAGTTCGCTGGCTGCACCTGCACCACCTTCTTCACCAAGGGCAGAGAATGATTTGATCATACCGATTACCGTTCCCAACAGGGCGATCAGCGTACCGCATGATACGATCGTAGAAAGGAACACGAGGTTTTTCTGCAGCATAGGCAGTTCCAGCGCTGTTGCTTCTTCCACTTCTTTTTGAATTGCAATTACTTTTTGATCGGTGTCCATACCACCTTCACTGATCATTTCTTTATAACGGCGAAGACCAGCTTTCATTACGTTAGCAACTGAACCACGTTGCTTGTCGCACTCAGACAATGCAGCGTCTACATTGCGGTTAGCCAGGTGATATTGCACTTTGCGGATGAAATCAGAAATAGATCCGTTACCCATTGCTTTGCGGATAGTGAGATATCTTTCGATAGAGAACACGATCACCATAAGCAACATACCGATCAGTATCGGTACGATGATACCACCTTCATAAATTCTGTGCCAGGCACCTCTTGGTCCTTTGTGGTCGGGCCAGAAGCCACCTGATGCGTCCGGTGCATCGAAACCTGATGCGGCACCTATTACAAAACGCCAGATAACATAACCTGCAAGAATACATACTACAGGCGCAATCCACGAAATAGCGTTGCTGCTTTTCTTTGCCTGGACAGAAGTAGCTTTAACTGATGCGGATGCTGTTGGTTTAGTCTCAGCCATGATCTTAAAGTTTTTAGTGTTTTTTTTTAAATGTTAATGAGCCTTAATTTGCGGTCACAATTCTAATGAAAAAGTAAATAAAAAAATCTTTGGTCCGGATTTTTTTACCACAGGGGTTCAAGTTAAGGATTTTTTTAAAAGCACCAAGTCCCTGACAAATAATTTGATAACAATTTTGACGGGGGTACTACAACAAATAATCAGTGAAAATAAGAGGAGCCTGTTTGCCGCATCAATGAATCATCGGTATTCCCTCCAACTATTCGTAACGCAACGCTTCAATCGGATTGAGCCGGCCCGCCTTTAACGCGGGATACAGGCCTGCCAGCAGGCCTACAATGCTGCAGATAATAATGCCATATAATACCCAGTTCCAGGGCACGACGAAACCTGTGTTTAAAACAATAGAAAACATATTCCCTACCAGGATACCTAATACGATCCCGAATAAAGCACCCATTACGCTGATGATCATGGCTTCAAGCAGGAACTGGCGCCTGACTAATTTACTTTTTCCACCGATCGCTTTGATCAATCCTACTTCCTTGGTACGTTCGGAAACTGATACCAGCATAATATTCATCAAACCAATTGCGGCGCCGATCAGCGTGATCAACCCGATCACGGTTGCTGAAATGGTAAGAAATCCCAGGCTGTTCATCGCTTTCTCCGCCACACTGTCACTCCTGTCGAGCGCAAAATTGCTTTCTTCAGTGATTGATAACCTGCGGATAGGTCGAAATGCGGCCTCCGCTTCACCCATCGCGTCATGCACCTGCAAAATATCGTTCGTTAGCACGGCAATAACATAAGATGAATTGGCATTGGCAAAATTACGATGCGCATTGGTGTATGTGGTGATCACCATATTATCTCGGCTAAATCCAAAAGTGGAACCGCGACTGGCCAGCACACCGATCACACGATATGGAGTGCCGTTTATTCTTACCATATTATTGGTGGCCCTTTCGATACCACCCCTGAAAAGTTTGAAAGCGACATCATAACCCAGTAGTACAACATTTCCTGCCGACTGTACATCCGATTTATTGATATTGCGACCACTCGCGATCTCAAAACCATTCAACAAAACATAATTCTCATCGCCGCCAAACAACATCACGTTGGGACTTGTTTTTTTGGTCTCGTAGGAAACGATGGCATTGCGCGAACCAAAAACAGAAATGCTGGTAGTAGCAGGATAGTGGTAATTTTTCACAAACATCTCGGCTTCATCCTTGGTGATCCTTTTACCGAGATTGGATTTTTTTTCCCTGCGTTTTGATTTTTTGGACAGTTCCACATCATTGCCACCACTTCCAAAACGTATGTTGCGTTCTTTGTATCGGATAGTAAACGCGTTGGCGCCCATAGAAGAAAAGCTTTCGGAGAATTTTTGGTTCATCGCCTTGATCGCGGTGATGATACCAACCAGCGCCATGATACCAAAAGCGATGATGGCAACGGTGAGACCCGTACGAAGCTTGTTGCTTCGTACCGTACGAAAGGCCAGGGAAAATACATCACGGAAATTCATTGATACCCGAAATTAACGAAATCCCTGGTTGCAATTCCAATAAACCGTGGCTATCCTTAAAATCTCCCTGCGGGAGATATTCGACCTCGATATAACAGCTTTAACAAATCGTATCACGCGAATGAATTCCCATCATCATGAGACACCATATCGCGTCACATCCGGACGTATTATGATTGAAACCTTGAAAGGACCCTATGCCGCCATTTGCATAAACCGTCCCTACAGGACGGGTGGGGTGTCCGTTTAATTGTAGCTACCCATAAAATCTCCCCGCGGGAGATATTCGAGCCCGTTATAACGGCCATTACCATTTATATCGAGGGAATGAATCCGCATAAGAGACACCGTATCGCGTCCCATCAGGATGCTTTATGGGGTAGAAAAAAATATGCGCCGAGGTATCCCGTCCTGTAGGGACGGTTTATGCAGGTATGGTATATATAGGATGATTTGCAGACAGAGAATCGCCCAGCATCAAAAAACCTGTTTCTTCCAGGGGAAATATTCGCATGGACTGACTCAACGGTCACTAAAAGTACAACCAGTAGAGCAATACATTTGGATAGACACCCAGCAGTACGATGATAACGGCGATACCTGCCAGCGACCATTTGAAAACCGGCGAAGCCTGGATAGTAGCGGTGCCTTCCTTAAAATACATCGCCTGGATTACGCGGAAATAATAATAGGCGCTCACAGCGGCCATCAACACCGCGAAGATCACCAGCCAAAGGTTATTGCCTGAACCCAGGGTAGCTTTCAGCATATAAAATTTTGCCAGGAAACCTGCAGTTAGTGGGATACCCGCGAGCGATAAAAACAGGATCGCCGTAACCGCAGCTACCAG
>JAEYVW010000202.1 GCA_023429365.1 Bacteroidota bacterium | reverse complement strand
CACCAAATGCTCCGCCTGCTCCCGTGATCAATAGTATGGTTCCTGCTTTTTCCAGGGCATCGTGCAGTAACTGGTTGATGCGGTTTTTGGGCCAGTGTTTTTTGGCGGTGATCGCCAGTAAAACGGCTATCAGCAGTGCAATGACAGGATCGCCGAGGGCCAGTAAATTTTTCATCCATCCTGAAGAAGCAAAGGGCATATCAATAAAAACAGAACGGAGGGCTATGAGGACGATCGGAACGATCACTGGCAAAAATGATCTCGTGACCGACGGAAGCGACTCATCCTCTTCCAGGATATCTTCATCATCAGTCCCGATAGGTTCCACTTTTTTTCCTGCATGTTTTGCCCACCAGTGGCCTATCAGCATTACGGGGAAAGCGATAATGATGCCGTAGAGGATCAGTTTGCCGATATCAGCACCGATCGTGCCGGCAGCTGCAGCCGCACCTGGATGTGGCGGCAACAAACAGTGTACTGCATAAAGCCCGGAAGCCAGTGATACACTCATGATCACCGCGGAAATGCCCGTACGCCTGATCATTGATTTATTAAGACCACTTAAGACAATGAATCCCGAATCACAAAACACCGGCAACCCAACAATAAAGCCTGTAAGACTTAAAGCCAAAGGCGCATTTTTTTCACCAGATTTTTTAAGAATATAGGCGGCCATCACCCGGGTACTGCCGGTCTGCTCCAGCAATAAACCGAGCAATGTACCCAGCACGATAAGAAATCCCAGCGACTGCATGGTGTTTCCAAAACCTTTTTTGGAAGCAGCTATCAGATCGGGAAGTGAAAGCTCGACCCCGATTCCTGTAACAAGGCAGGCGATCAGCAGCGCGAAAAAAGCAGGTAGCTTCGACCGGGTGGTAAGCCAAATGATCACTGCAATACCTGCCAGCATGGCGATGATGATCTGCAGGAGGGAAGCGTTCATGTAAACAAGATAGTTGACTATAAGGAAAATTTGAAAATTTGTTCGCGAAATCATGACCTGGAAAAATCAGGTTACGACCTGCATAATCATTAGTAGAAGCTTCTGCAGTTTTTGTTTTAAACTTGTCATTCAAAGATGACCGGCAATACAAATAGTGATCCGCCGAAAAAAATAACCTCCTTACGTGAGCTGGCCATGTTATTTCTCAAACTCGGTTGTCTCGGTTTTGGTGGGCCTGCTGTTCATATTGCTATGATGGAAGAAGAAGTGGTGCGTAAAAGATCCTGGATGAGCCATGAACACTTTCTCGACCTGGTAAGCGCAACCAATTTAATTCCCGGTCCCAATTCCACTGAAATGACCATGCATATCGGGCATGAAAGGGCCGGGTGGAAAGGCTTGCTGGTGGCGGGTGGTTGTTTTATCGTTCCTGCCGTATTGATCACGGCTGGATTTGCCTGGGGTTATCATCGATACGGGCAGTTGCCGAATATAACGCCCTTTATTTATGGAATAAAGCCAGCCATTATTTCTGTGGTACTGGTAACCATGATCGCACTTGGCCGCAAGGCTTTAAAATCTGTTCAATTGGGCGTGATCGGTGTATTGGCAGCCGCGGCAGTCTTGATGGGGTTAAATGAAATTTTTGTTTTGTTCGGCGCAGGGTTGATTGGTATCCTGTTGTATTGTATAAAAGGAAACAGGCTCAATGGAATTTTTCCATTTTTTTTCCTACAGGTTGCACAACCAATCGTACTGGAGGGAAACTGGCTCAGGGTTTTTCTGATCTTTTTAAAGATCGGCGCCATACTTTACGGGAGCGGATATGTATTATTCGCGTTCCTGGATGCAGAACTGGTAGGTCGGGGCTGGCTCAGCAAACAAACCCTGATTGATGCTATAGCAGTAGGTCAGTTTACACCAGGCCCTGTATTATCATCCGCTACATTTATAGGCTGGCAAATCGGTGGTGCAGAAGCGGCAATAGCTGCCACCGTTGGAATTTTCCTTCCTTCATTTCTATTCGTCGCCTTGCTAAATCCGGTAATTCCAAAGCTTCGCCGTTCGAAGATCATGTCAGCGTTTCTTGACACCATCAATATTGCAGCTGTAGCCGTCATTCTTTCCATTTTGGTTGAAATGGGAAGAGAGACCTTATTGGATTGGAGGACCATATTCATCGCGGTGATTAGCTTCGTCGTGACTTTATATTTTAAAAAGATCAACTCGGCATTTATCATCATAGGTGGCGCCGCACTTGGTTACCTGTTGTGGTGGATTTGATTAGAGCCAGGAGATGACTTATCTTGGTGATGTGCTTACATTCCAGTTCACATTGATACCGTGTTTCGCAGCGTATGGTTTTCCTGCTGCTGTCAGTTTTTCATGAAGTTCATAAAAGCCAGGGTAGTAGTTTTCTTCAATCGACCTGGTATAGGCTTCAATGATTTCCTTTGGAGATTCTTCATCATAGAGCCGGGCCAGTTCCATATATTCTTTTTTATACACGGGAAGTACGTATTCATATAAAGCGCGTGAAGCCTTCAGTACTTCCCGGTTATCTTCAAGTTCGGTCAGGTTTTTTAGCCTGGAATAATTCGATTCAATAGACTCGATCTTTGTATTTATCAATTCAACCCTTTTCATAGGGACGACTTTGTCTTTACTGCCTTCAAGCAATTTAACGGAAGGACTTTCCAACTCCATTTCCAAAGCCCTACCCGCAAATCCATGCATCAAATTGGTATTTAGGATAGCAATTCCAAAAGTTTTTTCCGGGTTATCGGTGTTGCAGGATACAAGTGTGCAGGCGCTGGCGACAAACAGGGTGGCAAGAATCACTTTTTGCATGATGGTATGTTTGAGATAAAGTTAGGAAGCCGGGTTTTTTCATATAAAAAAATATCGCAATTGGTAATTATTTTGAGCAGTCGGGCTGACCCCCACCAAGCCGGAATCATCGCCTGGATTTCTCCACAATCTTCCTTTCACTGTGGATAACTGGGCCACGGTGGATTCGGTCAGCCCATCTTTATTTGCAATCCGCTAAATTCGCGGACTGGGAATAAAACGGATTGTCGGGGTCCATCTCCCAAATTGGTTTAATACCACCCTGATAATCAATATGTCTACCCAAACAAGGTAATAGGTGAGCCATGGCTAAAGCAAAAGAAAAGGAATCAGCAAAGAACCCTAAAGACACAAACCTTTTTGATTATACCGAAGACAGTATTAAGAGTCTCGACTGGAAGGAACATATCCGTCTGCGACCGGGCATGTATATCGGTAAACTCGGCGACGGCAGCAGTCCCGACGACGGTATTTATGTCCTGGTGAAGGAGGTGATGGATAACTGCATCGACGAGTATACGATGGGTTATGGCAAAACCGTAGAATTGAAGATAGAGGGTAAAACGGTATCTGTGCGCGATTACGGACGGGGGATCCCATTGGGCAAAGTGGTAGATGTGGTGAGTAAGATCAACACCGGCGCCAAATACGATAGTAAAGCGTTTCAAAAATCGGTGGGTCTGAATGGCGTAGGTACAAAAGCTGTAAATGCACTCAGCAATTATTTTAAGGTTACTGCATTTCGTGAGGGTAAGGAAAAAACAGCCGAGTTTGAACGCGGCGTTCTGATCAAAGAACATAAAGAAGGCAAAAGCGGCGAACAAAACGGTACGATTGTGACCTTTATCCCGGATGATACCGTTTTTAAAAATTTTAAGTTCCACCCGGAATTTCTCGAAAACCAGATCTGGAATTATTGTTTCCTCAATGCAGGTCTAAAGATCATCTTCAATGGCAAAACCTTTGTGAGTAAGAATGGTTTGCTCGACCTGCTTCAGCGTAAAACCAATGAGGACGAGATACGTTACCCCATTGTTCATATGACGGGTGATGATATCGAAATGGCCATTACCCATAACAATGACTACGGTGAGGATATTTACAGTTTTGTGAACGGTCAGCATACCACACAGGGCGGTACACACCAGCAGGCATTCCGGGAAGCCTATGTAAAAACCATCCGTGACTTTTACAAAAAAGACTATGATGCTTCTGATATTCGAACCGGTATCGTGGCGGCGATTTCAGTGAGAGTGATCGAACCGGTATTTGAAAGCCAGACAAAAACAAAACTGGGCTCTCAATACGTGGAAGAAGGTGGTAAAAGCATGCGGCAGTTCATTGGCGATTTCCTTGCCAGGGAACTTGACAATTACCTTCACAAACACCCCGCTGTTGCGGATGGGCTGCGTAAACGAATCGAACAAAGTGAAAGAGAACGTAAAGAACTGGCCGGTATCAAAAAGCTGGCGAACGAAAGAGCCAAGAAAGCTAACCTGCACAATAAGAAATTGCGCGATTGCCGCATACACCTTAATGATGAACCACCGGCTAAGGGGAAGGAGGATTTTATCGCGAAGCAGGCTGAAACTACCATCTTCATTACAGAAGGTGATAGCGCCAGCGGTTCCATCACCAAATCCCGCAACGTGGAGACGCAGGCTGTTTTCAGTCTTCGCGGTAAGCCGCTGAATAGTTTTGGTCTGACCAAGAAAGTGGTATATGAAAACGAAGAGTTCAACCTGCTACAACACGCGTTAAATATTGAAGATGGCCTTGACGGCCTGCGTTTCAATAATATCGTGATCGCAACAGATGCCGATGTGGATGGTATGCACATTCGCCTGTTGCTAATGACTTTCTTCCTGCAGTTTTTCCCCGACCTGGTAAAGCATAATCACGTGCACGTTCTCGAGACGCCCTTATTCAGGGTGCGTAATAAACAGGAAACTATTTATTGCTACAGTGAAGAGGAAAAAAAAGCTGCCATCAGCAAGCTGGGTGGTAAGCCCGAAATCACGCGATTTAAAGGGTTAGGTGAAATTTCACCCGATGAATTTGGCCGGTTTATCGGTCCGGAGATGAAAACTACCCTGATGAACCTGGAGCAGGGCGACCATATACAGCAATTACTGGAATATTATATGGGTAAGAATTCGATGGAAAGGCAGGAGTTTATTATCAACAACCTGAGAGTAGAGTTGGATAAAGTTGAGGAAGCCTAGCCTGAATAGTATAAATAAATATTGAAATAACGAACGCAATTGACGGCTACTGCACCAATATTTCGGATCGGCTGTAAAACAAAATGAAAAGAAAAATAAAGTCACTTTTATTCA
>JAEYVW010000163.1 GCA_023429365.1 Bacteroidota bacterium | reverse complement strand
CCATCCGTCGCCCGTTAAGCCTCCACTTCGAATGAAAACGTTTTTGGTTATACTGATCCTAGCTGCTGTTGTCTTTTGCCTATCATTTACATTCAGGCATAAAAAAGAATATACAAGCCTTTACAATTCCACGCTTGATGATTTCAAACGGGATCAAAACCAGCTATACGACTTCATCAAAGACGCGGACCTGGGCAACGAGGTTGATCGTGAAAAAATCAAAAAGCGAATACATGCCAGTCGCCTCAAATTAAAAACCCTTGATTTCTGGCTGCGCTATCTCGAACCAATTGCCTACCGCCGGATCAACGGACCATTACCTGTGGAGTGGGAAACAGAAGTTTTTGAAAAATTTGAACCACCCTACTACAGGGGAGGTGGCGGTTTGATCCTGGCTGAACTATCACTGGAAGAAGACCCTGCCAATAAAACCGCTCTTCTTACTTTACTTGATAGCTCGCTCAACGGCATCAAGACTTTTGAAGCCGATTCTATCACGACACAACTGGATTCATTTGATCATTTCTTCCTCGCCAACCGGCTTTATGTTCTCAACCTCGCAGCGTTGTATACTACAGGGTTTGAATGTCCTGATACCAGTAATATTATACCCGAGTTGCGGAGTATGATGAAAGAAATCAGCAAAGTGTATTCAAACTTTAATGTAGAATTTCCTTCGACACAGCTTTCAACCGACTACATAACTCTCTACAATAAAGCTGTTGAGTTTGTACGTCAGCAGCCCTCGGAATTTTCTTTATTCGATCATTTTACATTTATCAGGGATTTTGTCAACCCTCTCTTTGGGATGAACCAGCAGTTCATCAATTCATACAATGTGCAAAGCATCAATTTTAATGACTACTCGCTGGACAATTCAGTGAACTCGATTTTTGACAAGCGATTGTACAACTCACAAAACACAAAAGGAATTTTTTCATTTGTGGAAGATGAAAAGGTGCTGGCGGAGATAAAGCGTATTGGTAAACTGCTTTTTTATGATCCCATTCTTTCGGGCAATAATAAAAGAAGTTGCGCTTCCTGCCATAAGCCGACTGAATTCTTTACTGATACCACACAGGCTACCTCTCCGCATTTTGATCACCAGCAAAAACTGGCACGAAATACTCCTACCCTGGTCAATTCGATCTTCAATCACCTGATCATGCAGGATGGAAAACATATTTCGCTGCAGGGCCAGGCCAGGGATGTGATCACCAACCCGGATGAGATGAATGGAGTAGAAAAAGAGCTGGTGAAAAAAGTAATGAGCTGTAAAGAGTATAAAGACGCTTTTAAAAAATTTCTGAAATATACCCCGGAAGAAAAAGAAGTATCCCTGAGTCATATTGGTTCGGCGCTCACCTTTTATTATGCGGATTTCAGCAATTATTATGCACCCTTTGATGATGCCATACACCATAAAACCAGCCTTACACCTGAAGAGAAGCACGGCTTTAATCTTTTCATGAGTAAGGCACAATGCGGCACCTGTCATTTTGTACCGCAGTTCAATGGAATCAAACCACCTTATATTAGCTCTGAATTTGAAGTGCTTGGTGTTCCTGCCGATACAGGTTTTACAAATTTGAGTCCCGACCGCGGACGCTACAGTGTACATCCTGCATCTGAAATGATGAATGCGTTCAGAACCGGAACGGTGCGCAATGCGCCCTTTACAAAACCATACATGCACAATGGTGTCTTCAATACGCTTGAAGAAGTCATTGACTTTTACGACATGGGAGGTGGTGTAGGAAAAAAACTTTCAGTGCCCAATCAAACGCTTGCAAGTGATTCGCTCAAGCTGACCGTTGAAGAAAAAGCCAACCTGATTGCATTCATACACTCTTTAAATGAAAACGTTATTTTTGAAGCACCCCCATCTGGCTTGCCCTCATCATCGAACAAATCGCTGAATGGTCGCAAAGTGGGTGGTGAATATTAATGGCGTGATTTATTTGAAAAATTTGAAGGAATGAAATTGATCGTTACGATTCTTACACTAGTGATGCTGAGTACCATATTTCACCAATGTGCTTCACAAAAAAAAGCGACTGCTTATGATATCCCTGACCATGTAACAGCCGCTAATCGCCAGGCCTTTATCGAAAAATGCGAAAAAGGAAAAGTGCTTTATAAAATTCATTGCAGTGGTTGCCACGGCATATTTACCAAGGGTAAAGATGGCGTTCCCAATTTCACCAAGATACAAATCGACAGTTACCATGCCGCGGCACTGATCGGCATCGATCCAAAAAATCACGCCGTGGCAAAAAAAATGAGCTCTGAACAGGTCGACCAGGTGATCACTTTTCTACGCCTGCGTAAAATCGATTAATCGATCCGTTTGTGTATTCTTTGATCCCCAAATTTTTTTGCTGCTGAAAATATCAACCGAGTATTTCCCTTAGTACAGGCAGGGTACGCATGTTGCCAAAATCCTGGATATGCTGGCGATAGTAGTTTTCATAAGCATGCAGGAGATTTCGCCGGAACTCGTGATTCAGTTTGATCTCTTCCAGTTCAAGTGGTTGTTGCACTTTTAACAGGTGCGAGGTAACAGTGGCCTGTTTTTCTTCGAGGAAATGAGGATGCCGTGGGCGCTCCTTTACAAACTCCCCTTCTACCAGGTCGAGAAAGGGAAATTGTTCAGAATAATTATCATGGATCCGCAATCCAAAAAATACGGGCAGATGTACGGCAAAAAAAAGCGGGAGGTTAGCAGTGATCGCATCGCTGGCGGTATCCAGGTGTAGAAAAGCGTCTTCTGCAAAATGAAACAGCTCCGCATTGGGCTCGGGTTGCTTCAGGCATTTGGTCAGCAACTCCACCATGAAAACTGCAACAGCGTTCTTTCTCACATCAGATAATATCTGCTGGTAAATGAAGGCCCACCTGAATTCCTTTATTCGCTGCAGTTGCTTCAGTTCGTTGTGATATACCACCATATCGAGTATGGCCGGAGGCTGGAACATGCCTGCTTTACCAGGAGATTTTTTTGAAGAAAGGCGAACGCCATTGACCAGGTAGGATTGTATGCCAAACAATTCGGTAAATATCAGCGTGATCACGCTTGTTTCACCATACTTAACCGTACGCAGTACGATACCTTTTGTATGAAATACTTTGTCCGCCACTGTTACTAATACTTATCAAAATTCCGCTACTTCCGACTGTTGATTTTGCGGGATCGTCTTCGCAGTAATAACCAAAAATATCGCAAACGTATGATAACGGTGGTTTTACAAATGGATATCTGATCATGTTTGTTAGTAAAACAGATGCAGCAGTCCTTTTTCTTTCATTTATATATGAAGATTATCAATGACATCCACCTGTTTTTATGTTTCTTTGCATCGCTTTTAAAGAATGGCCTGTATCCTTAAAAAACCACCAGGCCGGGCAAAATATTATACTATGTGGAGAAAAACCGGGCAATTTATCCTGACCTATCGCTGGCTTCTGCTGACTCTTGTTCTTGCTGCTACCGGGTTTATGTGTTACCATGCCTCCAAACTGGAATTGAGCTATGAGTTTAGCCGCGCTATTCCCGCCAATCACCCGGCCAACAAAACGTATCAGGAGTTTAAGCAGAAATATGGCCAGGATGGTAACCTGTTAGTTGTCGGAATACAAACCACCGGTCTTTTCAAGGAAAAATTTTTTAACGAATACGCGGAACTTCAGCGAGGCCTCAAGAAATTGGATGGTGTGATCGATGTGATTTCGGTGCCTTCGGCAATAAACCTGGTAAAACAACCCGAGACCGAAAAGCTGAATGCCGTCAATATATTTCCCGATCGAAAGTTGACACAGGCCGAGATCGACAGCAGTGCTGCGATTTTTCTAAATCTCCCATTTTATCAAAACCTGCTTTACAATCCCGCCACGAATGCCTGGATGATGGGTGTCAGCATTGACAAGTCGGTCATCAATTCAAAAAAAAGAAATTCAGTTGTAGCATCAGTCCGCAAGTTGACGGAAGAGTTTAGTCAAACAGCCAACGAGCAGGTATATCTGAGCGGGCTGCCCCTAATTAGAACCGAGATGGCGACGCGGATCGCTGACGAAATGAAATGGTTCTTATTTGCCAGTATCACCTTGTCGGCACTCATACTGCTCTTATTCTTTCGTTCATTCAGCGCTATGCTATTGTCATTGGGTGTGGTGTTGATGGGCGTGGTATGGAGTATGGGTACCATGCATTTACTGGGTTATAAGATCACGCTTTTAACAGCGTTAATTCCACCATTGATCGTCGTGATCGGAATACCCAACTGTATTTATTTTTTGAATAAATACCACACTTCTTATAACCAGACGGGTAACCGGGATCTTGCCCTGGTGACCATGGTCAGTAAAATGGGTATCGTCACTTTGTTTTGCAACCTGGCCGCAGCGATTGGATTTGCGGTCTTCGCACTAACCAAAAGTGAGATCCTGCAGGAGTTTGGCGTCGTAGCCGGGATCAATATCATGGTCTTATTTTTTATTTCACTGGTCCTGATACCGGTGGTGCTTAGTATTTTACCATCTCCCAAAACAAGACATACACGTTACCTGCAAAATCCCCGGCTCAACAGGTGGCTCGATCGGCTGGAGCGGTGGTGTCTGAATCATCGCAGGCTGATCTACACAGTAACAGGGATCGTCCTGGTTTTTTCGATCATAGGTATCACGCGCCTGAAAAGTGTAGGTTATATTGTTGATGACCTCCCCCATACCGACCGGATCTATACGGATCTAAAATTTTTCGAAAAAAATTTCAAAGGGGTCATGCCGCTTGAAATTATTGTCGACACTAAAAAGAAATATGGTGTTACACGAAACTTGAAGAACCTGCAACTAATCGACTCATTATCGCAATTCCTGTCCTCTATACCTGAAATAGCGAGACCCCTGAGCATAACGGAAGGTTTGAAATTTGCCCGACAGGCCTTTTTTGAAGGTGACAGCATGAACTATGACATGCCTTCAGAGTACGATCTGCCGGCACTGTCACAATACCTTAATTTCCGGGGCGAACCAGGTGCTGCAAAGAATTCATTCAGCAAACTAATCGCGAGTTTTATGGACAGCACGAAGCAGGAAGCCCGGATCAGTGTATCGATGGCTGATGTCGGGAATGTAAAGCTGCCCCAGATCCTTGACACAATACAACAGCGGGTGGATCATCTTTTCCCCAATGAAAGATATAATGTACAGCTTACCGGCACCAGTATTACTTTCTTGGAAGGCAGCAGCTTTATCATTAATGGATTAAAAGAAAGTATTTTCTGGGCTTTTCTTTTGATCGCCCTTTGTATGCTCTACCTGTTTAAATCGGTGCGAATCCTCTTTTGCTCACTAATTCCAAATGTGATCCCCCTGGTAATCACGGCCGGGGTGATGGGATGGGCGGGTATACCTCTGAAACCTTCGACGGTACTTGTATTCAGCGTTGCGCTGGGTATCGCGATTGATATCACTATTCGCTTTCTGGTTAATTATAAGCAGGAACTGGAGCCTCAACAGTATAATATCCGGAACACCGTGATTGAAACCATTCACAGCACGGGTATTAGTATCATCTATACGTCGATGGTACTCATCGCAGGATTTATCATTTTCAGTTTTAGTGGATTTGGCGGGACACAGGCCCTCGGATGGCTAACATCACTGACCCTGGTGACTGCTACATTCACCAACCTGGTCCTGCTTCCTGCCCTGCTGATCAACCTTGCAGGGAAACGCAAAAAATAATTAATTCAGTAATTCCGCCAGGCGGGTTTCAAGACTGGGACCTCTTAATCCTTCGCCGATGATCTTACCTTGCGGATCCACGAGTACATTGTATGGTATCCCATCGAAACCATACAGTCCCACAACTGGACTATTCCAGAATTGAAGATCACTTATATTGGTCCAGGCAAGTTTATCATCACTGATCGCCTTGAGCCATTTATCTTTCTGGCCTGGCCTGTCGAGCGAAACGCCTAATACCGTAAAGTTTTTATCCTTGAATTTGTGATAGGCTTTTACCAGATTAGGGTTCTCCTGGCGACAAGGTCCGCACCAGCTGGCCCAGAAATCTACCAGTACATATTTACCGCGAAATGAACTCAACTTCACTTCCTTTCCACTAGGATCGGGCATCGAAAAATCAGGCGCTTCTTTGCCAACCCAGCTCATTGCGCCGGGGGGATTCAATTGATTGTCGAGCGTAGCTTTTACAGCTGCAATACCCTGGTGTGAAGGGAATTTCGCAGCTGTCTTGTTAATAATATCCATTACCTGGTCATTGGAAAGCGGCACCAGTCCGAAGCCCCCGCGATTGGCGGTTTCCTGGTAGTATCCCAATTCAAAAATGGTCAGCGCCGGATCATTGGCATTAAGGATTGCATCTTCTGAATATTTTTTTAGTTTATCGGCAAGAGGCTGTTGCTCCGCGATCAATGGATAGATAACGCTGTCGGGTGCGCCCAGGCGATGAAGACTGTCGATCTTTCTGGCCTGTGGGAATATTTCCTGCAGGCTTTTATTAAAAGTGTACAGGAAGTCTTTCATCTTTTGGCTGGCAGGTGAACCTTCCACTTCATATTTTTCAGCAAATTCATTATTCTCCGGACTTAGTTGAATATTGAGTTTGATTTTGTCGGCATCATTGATGACGGATACAACGGGGTACCTGTTTTGATCAAGTCGCAGATTATAAATAACGGACTCGCCCCTTTCACCCTTCAGTGAAAACTTCCCGTCTCCACCAATTTTAGATGAGTCGGTTGTCAGGGGTTGAGCACCACC
>JAEYVW010000123.1 GCA_023429365.1 Bacteroidota bacterium | reverse complement strand
GGGGATTGGTTCGCCCGAAATGGAATGTATAATCTATGTGATGACAGGATGGTACTTGGCGTTTCAACACCGGAATTCAAAAAAGACGGCGCATTTGCGGAGTATGTCACGGTACCAGACCATATTGTCTACCACATCCCACCGAATGTGAGTTTTACGGAAGCTGCGCTCACAGAACCGGCAGCAGTTGCCCTGCATGCGATCAACCTTTCAGGCCTGCAGGAAAATCATGCCGTGGCAGTGATAGGCGCAGGAATGGTAGGCATGTTTGTTATTCAACTACTGAAATTAAAAGGCTGCAGCAAAATCATAGCGGTAGATACAGATCCGGCTAAACTCCAATTGGCGTTGCAGTCCGGTGCGCACCATGGCTTCCTTCCAACTGACCCGGCATTGACAGATACAATAAACATGCTTACGGAAAATCGTGGTGTCGATATCGCGATAGAGGTGGTCGGTATGCAGGATACGATACATAAGGCGATCGATCTTTCGCGGAAAGGCGCTACAATAGTACTGGTGGGTAACCTGTCGCCTTTAGTTGAGGTGCCGCTGCAAAAAATAGTTACGCGCCAGCTCAAACTGCAAGGCTCCTGCGCTATTAACGGTGAATACCCGGAGATCCTTCAATTAATTTCAGAAGGGGAACTCGATATGAAATCAATATTATCTGCAGAGTCACCGCTTGAGGAAGGCGCCGAGTGGTTTCAGCGTTTATATAAAAAAGAAAAAGGCCTGATGAAGGTAATTTTAAAACCATGATATGGATTCGATCATAAGAACGGCGATCATCGGCTGCGGAAAAGTTGCACATCTCCACGCCAAAGCTTTAAAGCAAATCCCCGAGTGCCAGCTGGTGGCTGTACAAAGCCGAAATCCAATGCGTGCACAAGCCTTTGCTGCGCAATACGGTGCGAAAGCTTATGATAAGGTGGATGAAATGATCCGTAAGGAAAAGATTGATGCCGTCATCATTTGTACGCCGCATCCCGAACACCGCATCCCGGCGATCACAGCAATGGAGGCGGGTGCACATGTAATGGTTGAAAAGCCGTTGGCTATTACCCTTGATGATTGTGATGCGATGATTGATACGGCTGCGCGACACAATAAGATTTTAAGCGTGATCAGCCAGCGCAGGTTCTTACATCCCTCCCAGCGAATGAAGTCAGCCATTATGGATGGAAAGATCGGCCGACCTGCCCTGGCAACGGTATTGATGCTGGGTTGGCGTGACGAAGCGTATTACAAAAGCGATCCCTGGCGTGGCTCCTGGGAAAAAGAAGGTGGCGGTGTGCTTGTGAACCAGGCGCCGCATCAACTCGACCTGATGCAATGGTTCATGAACGACGAAATGGAAGAATTGTACGGAGTTTCTGAAAATATCAATCATCCCTATATCGAAGTGGAAGATACCGCGGTGGCCATAGTAAAATTTAAAAACGGGGGCATCGCGAATATCCTCGTGAGCAATTCCCAAAAGCCCGGTATATATGCGAGGGTACATGTGCATGGATC
Organism: Bacteroidota bacterium; assembly: GCA_023429365.1. Classification (GTDB taxonomy): domain Bacteria; phylum Bacteroidota; class Bacteroidia; order Chitinophagales; family Chitinophagaceae; genus Terrimonas_B. Next base: position 1,717 of record JAEYVW010000123.1, on the reverse strand, counting down.
TAATGGCGCGTCGGTAGGTGTACAAACTGACGGCGGTGCTATGTTTATCGCCGGTGTACCTTCTGTGGTGGAGCCCCCAAAAAACGATATCTGGACGATCCCGGGAGAGGAATCCAAGCCGGCCCAATGGGAGAAAGAGGATAGCGAGTTTTTTAAAACCATCGATCCTATCGGTTATTACCTGAAGATCCAGAATCACGATTTTATCATGGCTATACTGGAGAACAGGGAGCCCCTAGTCCCTGCAACTGAAGGAAGAAAGATCGTTGCCCTTTTCAATGCCATCTATGAAAGCAGCAAAACCAAAAAGCCGATTCGGTTGTAGCGTCCAATCGCTTAAATAATTTTTCCCGGCACCGGTATTATTTATTTTTTTCTTTCTTTTTGTCGGCTTCTTCCTTTGATTCCTCATCATTCTTTTCGGAAGTTTCCTTTATTTCCTGCACAACCGAGGAAACAGGGCCCCTCATGTTTTCCTGGGGATCTGTTTTGTGTAATGTTTCCGGATCAGGTTTGGTCAACTCATCTTTACCCGGCTGATCATGTTTCTTGTCTTTGATTTTCTTACTCATCGTTGGTGTTTTCCTAATCAATACAAATTCCAGGCCCCGGTCCCGGCCTGACAGTTTCGGCATTCCGCGGGGGGTGCCTAAGGGAGGCGCTGTCTAAAAGTTTTGTTAAAGGGAAATATTTTACCCAACCCTATTGAAACCCCGGAGGGTATTGTGGTAAATAGATCATTAACCAAATAAACCAAAAGACAAATGAAAAAGTTGATTTACCTTATCCTTCTGAGCTTTTCGCTGCTCGCATGCTCAAAAGACCGCTTGGACATTCCACCTAAAACGCCTGTTGAAAATCCCCAGGATCCTCCTCCTGGTGAGAATGAGACACCTGAGGATCCTGCTGAGCAGGTGCCGACCATTAAGCTACAGGTACGAATGAAGATTGGCGATGTAATTTATGACAACCTGCCCGCCGGTCTTTCACTTTTTAGCTGGGACAGCCAGGGCCAGCAAAGCCTGACCTACCATAGCCTGTCAGCCGGCATCAATGAGCTGACACTACCTGCAGACAGGCAGAAGTTCAGGTTTAAAGTCTCTAAATGGGGCAGTAACCTTGAGCTCAATGTCGATACCAAAGACATTGTAGCCGACAGCGTTTACGTGCTGCAGGCAACTAAAGAAGCCCGGAAACTAAAAACAGAATACGTTTATTTATTAAAAAACAACAACTACGTGGCCGAAACCAAGACTGACTATATTTATAACACAGATGGTAACCTCGGCCAGGTGGTGCTCAACCGTAAGAAAAGCGATGGACGGCCATACGTGCACCAGGTCTCAAATTTTGAATACCAGGGAAAACAGGTGCAGCGGATATCGAGATATGATGAGGCTAACAAGCTCTACGGGTTTACCAACTTTACTTACAGCAATGGCCAGATAACCGGAATCTATGAGAACGAGGCAGGCGAGGAAACAATTGCAAAACTTGAGCACTATTTCGAACTTAGACATGAAGTGGTAATTAAGTACACATATCCTTCCCGGACCTATAGCAGGCATTATCATATGTTGTTTGAAGATGGAAATTTAAGAGAGGGAAACAGTACTACCTCGCATCATAGCAGCGAATTGTCGAGGTACCGGTACGACCAGCTGGTGAACCCCTATGCGCACATGAACTGGCCTGATCTATACCTCTCACACAGTTC
>JAEYVW010000051.1 GCA_023429365.1 Bacteroidota bacterium | reverse complement strand
ATGCGAAGCCCGATCGTATCTTTCTTACTCTGCAGTATCCGGGGAACCATTTTGCTTGCAGGCAGAATGAAAGTATAAGGCCCCGGTAAATATTCCTTTAAAAGCCGAAATGTAGCAGTAGATACCTGTTTGGAATATTCACTGAGGTGGCTGAGGTCGGAACAAATAAAAGATAACTGCGCTTTGCGGGGTTCTACGTTTTTGATCCGGCAAATCCGCTCAATGGCTTTTTGCTGGAGTATATCGCAACCCAGACCATAGATAGTGTCTGTCGGGTAGATAATAATGCCGCCTTTCTCCAGCGTGTCTACGACTGTTCTTATATGTCGTTGCTGGGGGTTTTCAGGATGAATACGAAGTAACATAATTAATAGTCTTTATCTGCAGGCCTGTTAAATCCCTATAAATCTACGGGTGTTTTTTTAAAAAGATTTAGCAGGCGATATTCTGCTGTCAATTTGGATTTCCCCTTAATTTTAACTTTGATAAAAATCAACGGTATGCAGCTGAAGCCGGTTACTTCGGTCAACTCGATCGAACCAGGTGTCTTCAAGAAAGAATTTTACCAACCGGGCATACCCATTGTAATCAAAGATCTCGCAAAACAGTGGCCCGCATTCACAAAATGGAACTGGGATTATTTCAAACAGCTTGTCGGCGATAAAATAGTTCCGCTTTATAACAATATAAAAAGTGATGCCTACACGCCGATAAATAAGGCGGATGATTACAAAACCTTCGGGGATTATATTGATATGATAAGCCAGGGTCCAGCGGGCTGGCGCATTTTCCTGTTCAATATTTTTGATCACGCGCCACAGTTGATCAATGACTTTACATGGCCCGAACACCTGATGAAAGGTTTTGTAAAAAAGTATCCGATGCTTTTTACAGGCGGCGCTTCCAGTATCACACATATGCATTTTGATATCGATCTTTCACATATACTCCATACACAGTTTGGCGGCCGGAAGCGGGTGCTGATGTTTCCCTTCAGTGAGCAATATAAACTGTACCGCAAACCATTTGAGGTTTTGAGCCTTGCTGACTTTTCAAACTATTACGAGCAAAATGGTTCGCCGGATTATGAAAAATTCCCAGCATTAAAGCTGGCAGAAGGATTTGATTTTATTCTAGAACCGGGTGATACACTTTTTATGCCCGCAGGTTACTGGCACCATATGGAATATCTCGACAGCGGCTTTGCGATGAGCCTGCGTGCCTTACATCCTAACCTCGGCAACAAATTAAAAGGTGCCTGGAACCTGTTTGGCATGCGAAGCATTGATACGATCATGAAAAAGACAGTGCCTCACTGGTGGTATGAACAAAAACAAAGGATAGTATTCAAGAACGCAAGCAGGGTACTCGAAAACATAATCTTGTTTAATGACTAACTAACCCCTAATATCTTAGAAATGATAATTAAGTGAAGCGTATACAATATATGGTCTTAACCCAAAGCTCATAAAATTCGAGAAGCTCCCTCCAAATTTTGCCACTGTTGCCAGTTCAAATTTCTTGTTAAGAATATAACCCGCCCTGGCATTAAATGACAGCCAGCCCTTTTCAAGATCCAGGTGAGGAGAAAGCTCCCGTATATAGGGAGATTTTAACGTTAAAGAATTTTCTGGATAAGTTGTGAAGTTGTAAGCGAGCCCAGCGCCAAGGTAAAGCTTGTTTTTATCACGATTGATAAGATTATACAGGAACGAGATTGACGGCGACAGGTTACTGGCTTTAAGATGATAGGTAACGCTATCTGCCAGGCCCGGGTGGCCGAAACCTTTATACTTTAGACTGAACCAGCTGAGTTCTGCCCGAAGCACAAGCTGTTGAAGGTTCCGTCCAATTGGAATATCAACCCCCGCTAAAAACAGCGGCTGTGTACTCGAAGAATAGTCAAGATTGGAGAGGTAATCGGCCGGACCTGTATATTTTAAACTTGAGAATGCAAGGCCTGCACCGATAAAAATTGAAGGATTCAATTTAGATTTGGGAACTATATAACTGTAGCCACTATCATAGAGAATTTCGTTTAATTTTTTCACAAGGGTTGAGATCTCCCGTTTACGATATTCAGCAGTCTTTAGCTTAGGGATCAAAACATCTGATTTCCCCGCTTCGGTGAGCAACAACTGAAGCTGGTCGCGGAATAAGTAACTCCTAAGCACCCGGGTATCGCTATCAACCAGGTAAACTTTATATTGTAGCTCCACGTAGTCCTTCCCCTGATTTTTTATATAGTAATGGGGTTTTGAATCATATAACTCAAACAGGCTTAGCGGAGCTTCGACCAAAACGCGTAAAAAGACCGTATCACGTAATACCGTATCCTCCGTTACCATGGTGAGCCTGCTAAGCTCTACTGGCCGCGTATCTTTCATCACTACCGCTTTTACATAGCGGTCAAACCCTGTTACTTCAAAATAGTTGAGATCGTTAACGTGGTAACTGCTCGACTTCTCATCTGAAGCTGAATTTCGAAATCGTATATTATCGGGATTTCTTTCCCATTGAAGATATTCAATCCAGCCTTGTATGGTGTCGCCATTATTTTTTACTACAAAGCCAGGCTTGTATAAAGATTGCCCCAAAGAAACCGAGCTAATTAAAACTGCAATGACGAACAGGGTGGTTTGGATGATACATTTCACGGAAAAAAAATTTAAGCATCCTGGTTTAGGGGTAATTGAATAAAATTACATTCGCCGCTCTGAAGCTACTTTAAAAATGATAGTTCAGGTTGGCCGAATAAAATTGAGGTTTTAAATACGTTATAAATGATCCGAAACTGGCTGTAGCAGCGATCTCAAATTTATCGTTTAGGATAAAACCCGTCCGTGCATTCAGTGCGAACCATGATTTTTTGAGATCCAGGTGTGGCGAACGTGTTAGCAGGTAATTGGGGTTGTTGTAATATTTCTTGTGCAGAATATTTTCGGGGTATGAAGAGAAATTGTATTGAAACCCAAGACCCAGGTAAAGCTTTTGCTTCGGATGATTCACCACATTATACAATGCGGAAAGTGAAGGCGCCATCGAAGATATGCTGAGGTGATAACGAATGCTATCCGTAGCTGAGGGATTATTGTCGCCATGGTATTCTGTTTTGTACCAGGCCAGCTCAAACCTTAGTTTCAAACGCTGCATATTGCGCCACATAGCAAAATCAAAACCTCCCAACAGCAATGGCTTTGTACTGCTCGTATAATTAAGAGCGGTATTTTCATCGGGCTCTCCCTGGTATTTCAGGGTTGAGTGCAACATACCCGCCCCCACGAAAAATGACAGTGATTGTTTCTGCCTTTTTACTTTATAGCTAGTTGTTCCATTACTTAAAGAACTGTTCATCTTGTCGACAACCTTCACGAGATCGTTTTCGCTGTAATTGCTTGA
>JAEYVW010000035.1 GCA_023429365.1 Bacteroidota bacterium | reverse complement strand
CTTATCCACTGAAGAATAAGGGAATAAGGTTGTTTTCTGGATAGTTTTTTATGTTACTACGGTAACAAGGTTTTAACAATCCTGCTATGACGATGCTCACACCAGTCAGGCGAAAATTTGAAATATATCCATTCATACTCAGTCAATAGCGAAACAACTATGGGTTGACTAAAATTGTCTTGATACTGGTGGGCAACCATACCTGCATTTCCTGCGCACCACGATTATTCCAGCTAAAATAAGGAATCGCCTTAACCGGTTTTTTTACAATGGAAACAGAATTTTTAGTTGATGAGGGTTCCAAAACAGAAGCATCAAAAATGATGGTATTAACGCCGCCCAATAAATCCTTCTCATAATTAACTCTGAAGTCTGGTTTTTCATCGACAATAAAATTCCAGGCCGTTTCCCTATTGTCGGCTGCTTCTACACAATATACCATGGGACCGTATTGCAGGGCTATACGTTCGTTGTTCTGTTTCAGTTCAGGCCTGCTACTAATTACACGAACATGCATAGGTGTTTTAATTGTGACGCGATCGCCTGCTTTCCAGGTGCGACTGATGACCGCATAACCATTTTCAATTTTGTAGTCTACAGGTTTGTTGTTCAGTAGGATTTCGGGCTCATCGCTGCGATCATCAGTATAACTATATAGTCCACCTGGCGCGGGTTCCTTCAGCCAGCCTGGTATTCTTATTTTGAGATTTACCTTTCCACGTGGCGTTTCATTAACCTGGATATTTGTTTCACCGTTCCACGGATAACCTGTTGTCATGTTCAATCCAAACTTTCCTTTTTGAACATGGGCACTGGTATTACTTCCAATAAAGAGATTCACCCATACGGATTCCGCATCGTAGCTATAAATATAATTTCCAAGAGAGGCAATCAGCCTGGCGATATTAGCAGGACAGCAGGCGGTGCCATACCATTCACGACGATAGTGATTGCCTTTTGAAGCGAGCGGGTTGCCATAGAAAAACCGGTCACCGCTCAACGACAAACCATCCAGCGCAGCATTGTACAGGCTTCGTTCCAATACATCGACAAATTTGCTTTCGCCCGTGAGCATATGCATCCGCTGATTCCAGAAGACCATGCCGACCGATGCACAGGTTTCACAATAAGCTGTCTCATTAGGCAGGTCGTAGTCGATACCAAAACCTTCATTTCTACCCTGGGCACCGATACCACCTGTGATATACATATTCCGAAACACTACATCCTCCCAGATGGTATGCATGGCGTGCATGTATCCCGTATCGTTCGTAACGGCTGCTACGTCGGCGGCACCGGTGTACATATACATTGCTCTTACTGCATGACCTGTAATTTCAGTTTGTTGTTTGACCGGCAATTTATCCTGGCAGTATTCCGGATCTTTCCATTGGTCCCAGATCACACCTTTGCCAAGCCCCCGTCCCCGCTGGTCGAGAAACCATTCGGCCATCTCCAGGTATTTCCTATTTTTTGTGTGATGGTAAAGCCGCATTAAGGCAAGTTCAATTTCCTGGTGACCACTTACCCAGGGTTTGTTGCTCAGTCGAAATGTTGAGTCGATATGATCGGCCAGTCGCATGGCAACATTCAGCAGTTTATCTTTTCCTGTGGTATTATAATATGCGATAGCTGCTTCTATCAGGTGGCCTGCATTATAGTCTTCATGTTTTTCCATATCGGTCCACCTTTTATCTAATCCGCCGAGCTGATAATAGGTGTTGAGATAGCCGTCAGGCAATTGTGCAGCGGCAATTTTATCGATCCAGCTATCTGTATTTTCCTCCAATTCGGGGTTGGGGTGTGTTTTCAAAGAATAGGCAATCGCCTCAATTGCTTTGTATACATCGGAATCATCATAATAGATACCCTCATGTTTGCCGGTGCCGGCTGCCGCTTTTTCAAAATTGCGGATGCGGGCCGTTTTGTTTTCCGTGTATTGCACGCAGGCATTGATAGTGTTGTCGGCTACAGTTGCCATCCTTTTTGACCAAAAAGGGTCGGTTACAGTTACCGCGGCATAATTAACCGGGTAAAGTTTTTGCAAGGATGATTGTGAGAATAACGACGAACCTAACAATAGAAAACAGGTGATAGTTACATATACCTTCTTCATGATATTCACTATAATTAATTTGAGTAGTGAATATAAGATGTTTTTAAGAAGTTGATATTTGAACCAGGGTGGGGCAATTTATTGTAGTCTTACCCTGCCACTTTCGTCGGCCGCACCAGTACTTCGGGACCTGGCTGCTTTTACACTGTTGCGGCCAAAGCTCCTTGAATAATTTAAGTTAACAGTAACGCGGTTGAACTGTAATTCAGTCCGGGAAAAATTGTCTGTTCCCGTTGTAGTTTGCCATAGGAATTTGAAACTGGAAAAAATATTATTGACGGCGAGTCGGAGTTTTTCATTATTGTTTTTGAACTTCTTTTGGATGCCGGCGTCCAGTTGTCCGAATGGCTTCACCTTATAACCACCGAAAATAGAAGCGGTCTGGTAAAAACCATTCAATTCGGCCGTTAAGCTTTCGCGGATCTGAAAATTTTGCGTGATCCTGATATTCACGTGCGCCTGTTTAACCGATGACTCGCTATTCTTATCCCTTAAACCGGCTTTCTGCCAGATGCCGGTGACATTGTTTTGAATGCTCCACCATTTTGTAATGTAAACCGGAAAGGATAGAATTAGCGGTATTGTGTTTACGTACTTAAGATTTTCGGTGTAGATGACCTGTTTATTGGTCTTTGGGTCAATACGACTTTGAAAGAGTGCAATAAAATTGTCATCATGACTGTAACCCAGGGAAACCAGGTTTTTGTTGAAGGTGAAATCTGCTTTGAAATTATCGATGATCGAGGGCTGTAGCGCGGAATTGCCACTAAAGTAAGTGTTGGGGTCAAAGAAAAATATAAATGGGGCCAAATCGTTAAAGGCGGGTCGGTTAATTCGACGGCTATATGAAAAATTGATGCTTTGCTCGTCTGATAACTTGTGTGAAATGGCCAAACTGGGAAACAGGCGTCCATAATGCCTGTCGACAATATCCTTCACCAGCGCGGTCCCAAGATTTGAATTGGTGTATTCATACCTCAGACCCAGTTTCATATTGATCCGGTCGTTAGGTGTAATATTAAAAGAAAGGTAAGCCGCCGAAATATCTTCCCTTAATTTGGCGGCGGAAGTATAAAGCGAATCTATCTGCCAATTAACATTATCAGGTGACCTTTCAATTTTGACATCATTGTCAAACCTGGATATAGCGGTCTTTACCCCGGCTTCCATGGATACTTTATTGCTTAGGGTATGAGCATAGTCCAGTTTTGCCACCCAGAATTTTATCGGAGTTATTTTACTGGTACGGACATTTTCAGTTGCCACGTGCTGGTGCGATCCTATGAAGAAATTGTTGATATAAACAAAAGGCTGGTTGTTTTTATACACCAGGTAGTCGGCGTCGAATGATATAGTTTGGCCCTGTTTTATAATATGTTGAAGGTTGAAATTAAATCCGGCCTGTCGCCAGTTATTGACCTCTTTGTTCTGAGCTTCTACTAAAGTATCTTTTTGGGCATTTTTAAAGTTTTGACTGAAAATTGTTTCGTGCATTTCATAACGGTTGATATTGCCGGACGCTAAAAAACCGATCATCGTTTTGCGACTCAGCTGGTAGTCGAGCCCAATCCTGGCGTTGTGCGTGTACCTGGTCGGATTTCTGTCGGTTTCTGTCACAGATTCTTTCACGATACCCTGATCGACGACCCTTCGGTAGTTTTTGAAAAAAGGTTTGCGTTTGTCAATGCCCATCGAATAGTCACCAAATAAGTTAACTTTGTTTTTTCTGTAGTTAAGGTTAATGCTATTCGCTGTCTGTAGTCCATCTCCATATCCCAGGGTTGCCGATAAAGAACCATTAAATCCAAAATTGGGATTCTGAAGTAATACAATGTTAATGTAACCGGCATTCCCCTGTGCATCCAGGCTGGAAGGTGGGGAAGTAATTAATTCTATCCTATCGATATTTCCGGCGCTCATACCTTCCAGCATTTGTATTAACGCGCTCACAGGTATATAGCTGATCTTGCCATTGATCATAACCGTTACACCATCTTTACCACTCATGGTAATGGCATTGGCCTGCCGGTTTACGATAACTCCCGGTGAGCGTTCCAGTATGTCCAATGCAGAAGAGCCAGCCGATGTGATACTGTTTTTTACATTTACGACCAGCCTGTCAATCTTTTGTTCCAGCAAGGGACGACGCGACAGTACGCTGACCTCCCGCAACTCTTTTGTTTCCTCGGTTAGTTTGATTTGGCCGAGATTCAATTCAGCCGATTCCGGTAGAACATGAATAGTCGGGAGGTATATGTTCGTAAAGCCTACATTGGTGGCCATTAGCAGGTAGTCGCCTGCTTTGATATTCTCCAAAGCGAAATTCCCGTCGCGGTTGGTTGCCGAACCTTTTACCAGCGTGGAATCGGAGGCTTTAAGTAACAGGATGTTGGCACTGGCAAGTGGCTGCAGGGAATGATTTACAACCGAGCCGGTTATTTTCGTTTGTGCATTCGCTGACACAGCAGAGCAGGCGCAGAAAATACCGAGGAGAATGATCGGACTTTTCATGTTGAAAAATTTTAATTCAATCTGAGCCGGCTACGATCAAGGGGTAGGAGTGAAAGTATAACTAAGATCCATTCCGCCTTCTACCCAAAATCGGGGGTGGGATGAGTGGCGGGCATTCGAAGAAGGAGCCATTCTGGGTCAGGCAAAAAAAAATCATCCCGGGTGCAGGATGATTTTTCTAAAATTACGTCGATTATTGATAAGTTCTATTCGAACTTTCCCTCTTTTTTTGTCAGTTGGAAAAACCGGTCCAGCCTGGCGCCGATGACTTCTTCAAAGGCCGCTTTCATATCCTCAGGCCCCGGGTGTTTATTTTTCCATTTTGTAAAATAATTCTGTACAGCTGAATCCAGTTTTTCAGTGCCAACGGCGGCTTCCAGCAGGTACATCCAGAGAGCAGTTTTTACATATGAGATAAGTCCATATTCTTCGCTGGTAATAAATTGATCGGCCGGGATGTCCATCGCCGATTGCATGGGAATATTCTCACCAATGGTATTATAGATCACACCCAGGAATTCATCCGCCGGCATCTTCTTCAGCTCCTCTGGAATGCTTTCGCCAAATATCGAATTGCTACGGTATTTCTCAGCTTCGTACCTGAATTGATAATAAGTGTTAAGCCCTTCATCCATCCAGGTATGTTTTCTTTCATTACTGCCGATCATGCTCATAAACCAGTTGTGCCCTATTTCGTGCGCGATCACGGCATCGAGGGTTTCCACTTTTGCATCGGGGCTGGTGATCAGCGTGATCATCGGGTATTCCATACCGCCGCTGGAGTTATTTTTCGGCCCTTCCACCACCTGAACGACAGGGTAGCCGTATTCCCCGATCCATTTACTATACTGGCGCACGCCGTCTTTGATGTAATCGATGCTATTGTTCCAGATCGTGCCCTCCTTGTTGTGATAGTAAGCGAAGGCATCGACCACTTTCCCCTGCGGTAACTGCGCTGTATCGTATTGAATAACCAGGTCCTTATCGGCAAACCAGGCAAAGTCGGGTACCCCTTCAGCAAAATAACGTAGTGTTTTCTTTGCACCTTTGCCGGTTGGCTTATACAATTCAGGCTTGCCTTTTCTGTTAGCCGCATTTTTTGCACCGACCTTTTTGTATGCATTCAACTCTTCCGCCGTTTGTAAGACGCCTGTCGCGCCAACCACGTAATCAGCCGGAAGGGTGATGCTGACCGTATAGTCGCCATACTCGCTGTAAAACTCTCCCATATCGAGATAGGGAAACTCATGCCAGCCATCTTTATCGTACACAGCCGGTTTGGGATACCACTGGCAGGCCATGATCTGGCCATCGGCATGACCCGACCTGGAAAAATACGGCGGTAATTTAACTTTAAACGGGGTAGAGATCGTAACCGAGTCACCTGGCGCCAGCGGCTTATTCAATAATACTTTGATGATATCGACATAACGGGGATTAGGGTGGGCTTCTGTTTTGGCAGGTTCATTATTGACCTTAAATGCGAGTCCTTCGATGGACCCGGTACCAAAATCCTCCATCTTTTTTGAGCGTGAACTGTCATTTCGTATCTGTTGAATCAACGCGGTGGAGTCATTGCTATAGGCATTTGGCCAGATATGGAACCAGATGAAATCCAGGGTTGAAGGAGAATTGTTTTTGTACACGATGGTTTCGAAACCAGTGATGGAATTCTCTTTGGTATCCAGTTCTGCCTGGATCGAATATTTCAAATCCTGTTGCCAGTAACCGGTTTGGGCGTATACGCTGCCACAGACCAGTAAGACCGCGAAAAAAAGTAATTTTTTCATGGGTGAAGTTTAGATATTCTCCAAAAATAGCTAAAGCAGGTAACGGGGCAAGCATGAGGCTGATTTTTGTGAATTATTCAACATCGGGGAACAGGATGCATTGATCCCGGTCAAACAAAACCTGTAGTGGTTGCTTATAGGCCATATACATGTGAATTAGTTTCCTTACCTTAATTCCATGAACTTCTTAGTACGCATCCTGATTTCTGCCCTGGTAGCTTTTGCACTGGCCTATGTGTTGCGCGGCATTCATGTCGATAGTTTCTGGACTGCCCTGGTTTTTGCCCTGGTTCTGGCCGTATTGAATATATTGGTAAAGCCGATCCTGGTCATACTAACACTACCGCTCACCCTTCTTACGCTCGGGTTATTCCTGTTTGTGGTCAATACCATTGTAGTGTTGCTGGCCAGCAAACTGATAGATGGTTTCAGGATCGATAATTTCTGGTGGGGATTATTGTTCTCCCTGCTTTTGTCAATCATCAGCTCCATTATCACAAAGGAGCTTGATACAAAGGAAACATGATCCAGTATCCAGTATCCAGCATCCAGCATCCAGCATCCAGTATCCAGTATCCAGCATCCAGCTACATCACATACAGTATATCCTCCGACCTCCTCAACCCCGCCGGCATTTTTTTAAAGAGAGATTCTGCAGGAAATGTAATGTCTTCGTTCTTGCCCCAGCAAATTTTTCCGTTCCTGACCATGAATTGCTGGAAGCGTTTAAGGGAAAAATATTTCAGGTTACGGCCTTGCAGGTGCTTTTCAAACAGGGGCAAAAAGTTAACAAGCTGGGTAATGCCACTTGAAAATGTAACTGCCACTGAGAAGCCGTTCATGTAACGTGCCGCCAGAATACTCATTTTTTTCTGTGCAGATTTTGAACTCCTGTTGCGTGGTTTTGTAGTTGCCGAGGTTTGAGTATTCGCTGCCATATCTTTTTATTTTGTGTTACCGCTTTTTATGAATTCAAGGGAAACAGAACCGAAGGATGGATGGCATTTAATGGTATTTTAAAGTTAGTGCTTTGTTTTGCGACTAAAAAGTTTAATTGTCAGCTTTCACATAACTTTTTTAATTATTACCAATAATGATTTGATATTCTTTGCGTTTGATGTAGTGGTCAGCAATTTTAATATGGTTGCGGGCTGATACTTGTCCAGCCCCCGTCAATAACAATATTCTGACCGGTAATATGTCTTGACTCTTCGTGTACAAGAAACAGGGCAGCATTAGTGATATCCTGCACACCTGCCGGCCGGCCCATCGGTGTGAGACCTGACCATATTTCTTTGTATCCAGGTTCGTCCCGGGTACGCTCCGTAAGTGTGGCACCCGGTGCGATGGTGTTGACGTTAATATTGAATTTTGAAAGTTCTACTACCAGGTTTTTCGCAAGCATTTCAAGAGCGGCTTTACTCATGCCATATGCTGCGAGGTCTTTATGTGCCTGGTGCGCCGTGACGGAGGACATGAATAAAATTGATCCGCCTGTTACCTGGTTTCGCATTTGATTGGCAGCTGCCTGCGCCAGGAAAAAACTGCCTGCGAGGTTTACTTCCATCACCCGGTTGAATGCTTCGCGGGTATAGCTGAAAAAATCTCCAAATAGCGTGATGCCCGCATTAGCAATAATAATGTCCACCTGGCCTCCATTTTTCATGGCTGCGTTTATCATCGCTTCTATGATTTCAGGCTGGCTGCAATCGCCCTGAACTGAAAGACACTTGCCCTTATTCTCTTCATTTATTTTTGCTGATGCAGTCGTGGCAAGTTCATGATCAGCATCGTTGAGGATAACAAGGGCTCCTTCATTTGCCAATTGTTGGCAAATATCAAAACCAATACCCTGTCCTGCACCGGTAACTATTGCAGTCTTTTGATTGAAACGCATAATCGATTTTTACACGGGTTTATTAATGAAGATCAATGTTCATAAAACCGGATTTTGTTTTCGCGCAGGAAACGCTTGATAATATCTACATGGATACAATGGCCAACATGCAAAAAGGGTTGGTTGGTGACCTTTATCTGCCTGCCGTTTATTTTATACTCAAAATCTTTCATGTCAAAGCC
>JAEYVW010000032.1 GCA_023429365.1 Bacteroidota bacterium | reverse complement strand
TGGGTGAGATCTTTATCGATATGGCCAAAGAAGGAGCTACCATGCGCAGCATGATGAACTGCTTTGCCATTTCGATCTCAATCGGCCTGCAATACGGTGTGCCGCTTGAAGAGTTTGTTGACAAATTCGCGTTTACAAAATTTGATCCTTCAGGATTTGTAGAGCACCCCAATATTAAATCAACAACATCGATTGTTGACTTTATATTCCGAGTGTTAGGTTATGAATACCTGGGACGAACTGACCTGGTTCATGTATTGGATAAACCAGAAGTACTCAATACCGGTGCAGATGATTGGGATGATGTCCCCTCTGGCCTTGAGTATGAAAAGGAGCCTGAATTATCAAGCGTACGGATCACACCCACACCGGTCAGTGTAACAGGCGGAAATGCAAAGGGTCAAAAAAAAACGGATAGCGGAATAGATGCAGTAAATGCAGCAGCAAGAAATATGCAAAGTGATGCGCCTGCCTGTAATGTATGTGGTCATATTATGATGCGCAGTGGTACCTGCTATAAGTGCCTCAACTGTGGCAACCAGGGTGGTTGCAGTTAACAAGCCGGATAGAAAAACCACTATAAAGACAGTACCCATTAAACATATCCCATCACCTCACGGTGGTGGGATTTTTTATCTTCCTGACCAGGAACTACTAACTACGAACTTCGAACTACGAACTACGAACTACGAACTTCGAACTATATAAACACCCTGCTCCCATAACTATAATTCTCCCTAAACTCCTTCGGCGTACAGCCTTTCTTCTTTTTAAACAGCCGGTTGAAATTGGAAATATTGTTGAAGCCGCAATTGTAAGCCACTTCGGCAATGGATTGCGTAGTATCGATCAATAGCCTGGAAGCGTGGCCCAGCCGCATTTCCAGCAGGCTGTCCATAAACGTGATGCCCGTGCGTGCTTTAAAGAACCGGCTAAAGGAAGCGTCCGTCATATTGGCCAGCTTCGATACCTCGGTAAGGGTGATCTGTTTGTGAAAACTCTGGTTCATGTATTCAATGGCACGCTCAATGCGCCGGCTGTTGTAGGAGAGTTCGGCGTTGCTAAAAGTAGCGTCAGAAAGCGTGTGCATATTCCGGGAGATCGAAAGATCGTGTAGGATCGACAGCAGTTCCAGTACCGAATCGAATCCCTGTTTTTGACTAAGAATAGTCAGACGCGGTGTAATGAGCTCGATGGTTTGGCGGGAAAATAAAATCCCCCGCGCTGATTTTTCCAGCATGGTCCGGATAAAACTAAGCTGGTTGCGGCGCAGGAATTTTTCATCAAAAAGATCCTTGTGAAACTGGATGGTGATCTCGCGTATTTCTTTGCTGGTGCATTTATGGGTTTGCCAGACATGTGGAAGATTGGAGCCAACCAGTACCAGTTCCAGGTCGTCGATCTCACTGATATGGTCACCCACCACTCTCCTGGCACCTTTGGCATTCATGATGAAATTCAGTTCCAGCTCTTCATGGCTATGCAAGGGGAAGTCGAACTCCGATTTTACCCGGGTAAAAATAGTAAAGCAGTCCGAATTGGTGAGGGGAGTGATCTCCCGCAGGATATTTTTATGCATGTTACTGGAGTGAACAAATATTATCGACCTAAAGGTAAAATAGTATTATTTAATTCAAAATGAATTTATGCCAGAATCTGCAGATAATGACTGATACGTGCAGGTTTTCAATGATTACATTTTTGCACAAGTCGTGAAAGCATCAGTATTTGATAAAATAGTATTAGTTCTGGGCATAGAGGTAGGGTTAAATTTGGATAAGGAAAAAAAGAAATGCAATCGGTTGCATCTCGAAAATCCTCGTTACATTAGTACAATAAAACTTGCTGTATGAGAAAAAAATCCCCCCGGATATTTGCCGTGGTGGCAGTTATCCTGCTTTCTACATTTTCCCTATTTGCACAGGATCGAACGATTACAGGTGTGGTTGCTGACCGCGAGGGCAATCCACTACCCAATGCGACCATTACGATCAAAGGGAGAGCAACCTCTGTCGTAAGCCGGGCCAATGGCACGTTTACGATCAGTGTTCCCCCTGATGCACAAGTACTGGTGGTTTCCTATGTTGGCGCACAACCTGTAGAGGTTAACCTTGATGGTAAAACCCATTTCCCGGTTTCCCTCGACATGACCGATACCAAACTCAGCGAGGTGGTGGTGATCGGTTATGGTAATACCAAACGTGTCAACCTCACTTCGGCACAGACTTCTGTTTCCGCAAAGGAGATTGAAAAAACGATCAACACCACCGTGGAGCAGGCCATCCAGGGCCGCGCCGCCGGTGTGTATGTAACGCAGAACTCAGGCCAGCCTGGTGGGGGTATCTCTGTAAACATACGAGGTATTAATTCTATCACCGGTAATACCGAGCCTTTATATGTAATAGATGGTGTTCAACTCCAGGGCGGAGGTACCACCAACTCTTCCAACCCGCTTGCATCCCTGAACCCCTCTGACATTGACGATATACAGATACTGCAAGGTCCTTCAGCAACGGCCATTTATGGCTCGAGGGCGACGAACGGGGTGGTACTGATCACTACCAAGCGCGGAAAGGCAGGCCAGGCAACTTTCAATTATAACATGCAATACAATGTCCAGGCTCCACCCGAGTCGTTGCCGGTGATGAACCTCAGGGAGTATGCTCAAATGCGTAACGAGTTTCATGCCCTGGCAGGTGGTAACTCACCCGATGAATTCCTGGATCCATCGATACTTGGTAAGGGCACTGACTGGCAGGACGAGTTGTTCAATTCTGCCGACATGCAGAAACATCAACTGAGTGTCAGCGGTGGCAGTAACAATACTACCTATTATATGTCTGGCGAATACCTGAAGCAGGCTGGTGTGGCCACCGGTTCTGGCTTTAGAAGGTATGGTGTAAGGATCAACCTTGAAAACAAACCCAAAGACTGGGTCACCATCGGTGCGAATCTCAGTTTTAACCAGACCAAGGAAAAACTTAC
>JAEYVW010000012.1 GCA_023429365.1 Bacteroidota bacterium | reverse complement strand
GGCACGGTTGTCGGGTTCTTTTTCCAGATATTTTTTACACCCCGGTGTTGTTGCTATCAACAGGCAGCACCCAATATATAAAAGAGATTGTTTCATATTGTACAATTTATAATCCGGCTTTTATTGATAAAGTAAATTGTTTCTGTATAGGCTGAGCCACCCCGCCTGTATTGAAAAATTCCGGGTCCTGACCTTTTAATTTCGGGTCGGAATAAATCAGCCAGGGGTTTGTTGAAACGGCAGTCAGCGAAAGCGAATTCAGTCCGATCTTATCCAGCAGCCTACGGTCGAAATTATAAGTAAGCGACACTGTCTTCAACCTGACAAAACCTCCATCAGCGACACGCTCGGTGGAATAATTGTAATTATTGTATGGTGAAGCACCGGTGCCCGCCACAAGGTAACGTTGATATGCATCTAAAATGGATGGCACATTCGTTATTAGTTCATCGCCCGGCATCTCCCATCGGTCCAGAAATTCCTTTGGCATGGCATCGAAATCGGAATAAGCGGTTTTGAATGCAGGATATAACCTGATCTTGTTGCCCGCCTGGTAGGTGAGGAAAATATTTAATCAAAACGACTTGTAGTTAAACGTATTGGAAAATCCACCTGTAAACTTTGGATCAACCGGTCCTTCAAATACCAGGTTAGAAATGCCTTCGTCCTGCAGGTATACATCCGGGCTCACCTCTCCTTTTTCATTGATAAAAGTGGGGATACCAGTTTCATGACTCAAACCGCTATACTTTATCGAAAACAAACTGTTGACCGGATAACCTACTGTATTGCCACCTTCGGCTTTTACCAGGTCAAAAATGATCGGCTGGTTCCGGGCATTGGTGATCTTGGTAGTATTATATCCAAAGGTCATATTGCTTCTCCATGACCAATCGCTTTTGCGGATTATCGTTCCACCGATGACGGCTTCTGCGCCCTGTGCTTCCATGTCGGCATAGTTGGCTGCTTTTATTGCTTCACCGCCAATACCTCCTGTCTTGATCAGACTGATCAGGTCAAAGCTTTTACGCTGGTAGACATCGATACTCAGGTTCAGACGTCCTTTAAACAGACCGGCATCCACACCAAGATTAGTCTGGTAATTCTTTTCCCAGGTAAGGTCAGAGTTTTCCAGGTTGGCTATCTGGATAACAGATTCCCGCTCTGTAGGAAAAGTGCGATTCGTGGTCAGACTTCTCAATACCACACCCGAATTAGTAGCGGGACCAAGGCTTGCGGTAAGACCGTAGCTCGCCCTTAGTTTCAGGTAGTCGATCCAGTTCACGTCATACAGGAAATTTTCCTCTTCCATATTCCAGGCACCACCAAAGCTCCAGGTCGGAAGCCATCTTGCATCGGGTGAAGACCCAAGGCGGTTAGAACCATCATAACGCACGGTGCCATAGAAATTATATTTTTTGTCAAATGTGTACTGACCGTTGAGATAGAAAGCGGCAAAGCGATCATATTCTTTGCCCATACCGTAATACACGAAGTTGGATTCGATGGTTTGTTTGAGTATGCGGTAATCCACAAATGGAATTCCACCATTCTCATACTGATAACCATAACCGGTGTTAGTAAAGTTTTGCCGGTCGGCTGATTTCACCTGCTGACCCAAAAGAATATTGACGGTATGCCGGTCGGCGAAGGTATTGACATAGTTAAGGCTGTTCCTGATATCGAAAGAAAGCAATTTGTCCTCAGTCCTGTTGTAGAAACCGCCATAGGGCAACACTACTACGGGTGGCGCAGCCGGGTTGTCGGGGTCAGTGTACAGGAACTTGTTGTTTGATGCAATGGTCGCATTATCATTGGCACGATAAGCATTGGCCATATTTGCGTTTTCAGTGATTTGGTGCTCACGGGTGGATTTCACATAACGCACCGCGCCGATAAACTCATAGCGCAGGTTCTTATTAAAACGATAACCCAGTTCACCCTGCAGTTTCAAATCAATCACATCAATGTCCAGGGTATTGTTGTCGAGTTCATCAATGATATTAAAGGGAGCAAAGTTTCTCCGGAAATATTCCAGGTTATTATTCTCGTCGTATGCCGTTAAGGTGCGGCTGGTATTTAAAGCATAGCTGAAAGGATTGATATCGAAATCGCGGTCAAACTGTCCCGACACGGGATTACTTACACGGCCCAGTGCTCCGGGAGCTTTTTGCTGGCGCACCGAACCTACGGTCAGAAAACCTCCTGTTAGTTTATCGGAAAAATTATAGGTATTCCGGAAGTTGAGTGTATAACGTTTTACATTGTCTGCAATGGTCCATCCGTTATCGCTGTAAAAACTAGTAGAAAAAAAGGTTTGTGATTTCTCGGTACCGCTGGAAATACTAAGCGAATGTTCCTGCACCAGCGAATTACGGAATAAGATATCAAACCAATCAGTGTTGGCCAGTGCATATTTCTTTAGGTATGCCGCTTTGGCTTCCGGCGTATTTGCCAGGGCAAAATTGCCGTTGGCATCAGGTGTATTGATAAGGTCAAACATTTTCCCATACACTCCATAATCCGGACCGCTTAAAATATCTGAATTCAGGATACCCTTTCTTTCCAATTCACCCAACACAGACATTTGATGCGCTGAGTTCATGATATTGTATTCGGGATAACGCGGTTTCAGTTGCGTGCTGAAATTCCCGGTATAGGAAATCGCCAGTCGTCCTGAACGCCCCTTCTTGGTGGTGATCACCACCACGCCATTCATCGCCCTTGCTCCATATAAGGCTGTTGCTGCAGCGTCTTTTAGTATATCAAATGATTCGATATCGTTGGCATTGATACCTGCAACCGAAGAGCCCAGCAGGGTTGTTGGGTCACCGCTCGACAACTGGTCGTTTGATATATTGATGATGTCCTCCAGCACTACACCATCCACCACCCAAAGGGGTTTATTATCGCCATTAATAGAAGTAGCGCCGCGGATCCTTACTTTAGGCGCACTTCCAAATGTACTGG
>JAEYVW010000006.1 GCA_023429365.1 Bacteroidota bacterium | reverse complement strand
GGAAGCCACGTTTTATTTTGCCGGCGATCTTTTCGATCTGGTCTATATCTATTGAGAACTGGCCGGCGAGAGATATGGAATCGCCTGCATCCAGGATAAAGCCACTGACCCTGGTTTTTGGATCATCATCGCGACATTTTTTGCATAATACATACAATAGGCTGGTAGCAGGATCTGCATACATTCCTTCGTATTCTCCCTTTGGTAAAATCTTCTTCCATTCCTGCACCTGATCGGCTTCCTCGTAAAAGGTTTCAGTAAAAGGAAAGCGGAAAATACTGCCATTGCTTTTCAAAACGATCACCTGACCTTTTGATATGGCGATGTCTTCATAGTCGCCCTGTTTGCTAAATTTTGTATTGTATTGTCTTTTTATATCCCAGGCGAGCCGGAACACCCTCCCCTGTTCGTCCTGCACCGCATAAAGGGTATCGCTGTTGCCCTCGTGAAAGGTAATGCCCGATATTTCGAGCAGGCTTTCGGGCATGTTGAACTTTTCAGGCTTGTTGAGTAGGTAATGGGGAATGGTTTCTTCCTGGTCGGACAGACTGGCGCAGCCGCTCAACAGGAGCAGCAAAAATCCTGCTGATAGAATTCGGTTCATACAATTTATTAATCACCAAAAAAAACGGACGCTACAAAAAACGCGATGACCGCAGCAACGATGCCATACATGAATACAGTATAGCCTTTACGCAGCAGCCTGTACTTTCTGCCCAACACAATACCCTGTGAATACAGATCGCGGGTAAGACTGCCATACAGGAAATCGCGGTCGTTCATCATTTGCCGCATGCCTGCGTCGTAGTCGTCGAAACTCATTCTAAAATAATTTCCAAAAAACAACAGGTTGACCTTCCTGGTGTCAACATCGGCTTTCGTGAATGTGCCTTCGGGTAGCGAAGGCCGGGTGGCAAGTATGCAAAATACCATCGTCACAACGCATACCGTCAGCAAGATCAGGGTCGGGATGATCAGGTGGGGATTATCTTCCAGCTTCCGCAAAAGTACACTTAACAATACAGAAATAATGATGGAGGTGGTCGTGATCATGATATGGGCTTTATTGTCGGCCATATCACTCAACCGCTGGTGATTGTTGGAGCTGACGCGGAACATGGTTTCGATGCCACGCTCCGGTCGATCGGGTTTCTGTTTCTTAAAGCCAGCCGGCGTTGCCACGGAAATGGGATCGATAGGTTCCGGTGACTTTACCTGCCGGTTAGATTTCTCACGGCTGCCAGCTTTCGCCTTGAGTCTTGCCAGGTTCACCTCTTTTCTTTGCTGCAGCAGGTTGCGGCCATAACTTGTGTGGTAATGATGGGCTTCCATAAATCGTATCGTACTGCTGCGCCATTCATCGCCGGAAATTTTTCGCCCCAGCTTTTTTTCCGCTTCCCTACGCATCAGTTTATTTCTTTCCCTGAAATGGTCGGTGCCGAAATGAAACAGGTCGGCGTCGCAAACAATTTGTTCATTCAAATTCTTAGGATCCTGTGGCATACGGGTGGCAAGGATGCAATTCTGGATCTGGTGGATCGTATCAGGATCTACATTAATACGTCCCAGGAATTCCGCTGCTACCTCCGCGCCTCTTTGTTCATGTGTGCTGGGTTCAGCATCGAGATATCCCGCGTCATGAAGCCAGGCTGCTGCCACCACGATAAAGAAATCGCGGTCGCTAAGTTGGTAATGCGAGGCGATGGTCATGGCATTCGAAGCAACCGCTTCGGTATGTGTTAGGTTGTGATAAACTAGATCCCTGTCACCGTTATTTTTAAAATATTCAAAGGTGAACTGCTTCACCTGTTCGAGCATCTGGCTGTAATTCATATTACCAATTTTATCCTTACAAGAGCTACTTCAAATCATGCTCTTACATAATTCCTTTCCTAAAGTTGATCTATTTAGAAGAAAAGACCAAAATCCCCGGCATTTCACTGTGCTTATTTCCAGCCCGGAAAAAAAATCCCCATTTAATTAACAGTTTCGTATTAACAAAACCTTGCAGGAAGTAATCGCACTGCTGATAAGAATATTAAATGTAGCGACAAATCCATATTGATTTCAGTTAAGTACCAGCGGCATGGTTGTTGAAAAGCAGTGTCAAAATTCAATACTTATGAATCTAAACAACATGTTGCTTAGCGGCAAGGCCGTGTGCGCACTTGCAGTTGGTGCGCTGCTGATCACAAGTTGCAGCAAAAAAGATTTCCAGGGCAATGCCGGCGATTCACTGGTTACAACCGACACCTCGGAATCATCTATCTCTGCTACAGCCACTGCAGGTTACAAAACATTCAGTTTTACAGAAATTCCAATCGGTGATGCTGACCTGGTAAACCCCGGTCGTGGCGCTGAACAATGGCACAACGCGATTGATGTGGACGTGCCCCGTGAAGGAACGAAGACCACTCCTTACGATGTTTACTATCGTTTCGTGTGGACAAGGATAGAAGGCCCTACCCAGGGTTCTTACAACTGGACCTATTTCGACAACCTCGTTAATAATGCCATCGCGAAAAAACAAAAGCTTTCTTTTGGTATCATGACTTCCTACCCGGAAGGTACTACCAACGAAGGGCTGGCTCAGTTTGATGGTGGCTATGCGGCTTACCCTCAATACCTGCACAACCTGATGCAGTCTGAGTCGGTAAAAGACTGGAGAAAAGGAAGTACCTGGACGCCTAACTACAACTCGTCTCATTATCATGCGAGGTTGCTTGCCCTTCACCAGGCCATCAACCAGCGTATCATTTCTAAAGGCTGGGAAAAAGTAATCCAGTTTATCGATATACGTGGATATGGTTCCTGGGGTGAGTGGAATAGTTCAAGCCTGGTAAATCATACTAATGAATATCCTGCCGG
>JAEYVW010000447.1 GCA_023429365.1 Bacteroidota bacterium | reverse complement strand
CATAAAGTGTCTGACCTGTTCTAGAAACCGGCATTAATAAAAAAAACTTTAAAGTCCGTGTTTTACTCATGGTTTTCCCAGGAATTTGAGCTACTAGATGTCAGAAGCATAAAGTGTCTGACCTCTTCTAGAAACCGGCATCAATAAAAAAAACTTTAAAGTCCGTGTTTTACTCATGGTTTTCCCAGGAATTTGAGCTACTAGATGTCAGAAGCATAAAGTGTCTGACTGGTGTCCATCGCTCAAGGAAATCTATCGCATCCTGTAGTTTACTTATTTCGTTTGTGGTAATAACAAGAAACAGCCTTTTGTACCTGTCGATAAAGTCTCTACAAAAAAATTATTCCTGCTGCCTTTAGCCCCCCAATTTTTAAACCTCTACTCTATGCAAGCCCCCCGCTCCCTATCTTTGCGCCATGCAAAAAATCGGTATTCTGGGTGGCGGTCAATTGGGCCGGATGTTATTGCAGGCAGCGGCAAATTACCCGGTCGAGACCTATCTCATGGAAAATGACCCCGAATGCCCGGCTGCTCATCTTTGCCACCATTTTACAACCGGTGATATTCGCAACTTCGACCAGGTTTACGCTTTTGGAAAAGATCTTGACGCCATCACCATAGAAATTGAAAACGTCAATACCGAAGCACTCGAAAAATTGGAATCGGAGGGGAAAAAAATTTATCCCAGGCCTTCCGTTCTGAAAACAATAAAAAACAAGATCCTTCAAAAAGAATATTACCGCCAGCACGATATACCCTCACCTGTTTTCAGGGTCACACAAAACATAGCAGAATTGAACCAGGCCCAGGATTTCCTGCCGGCAGTACACAAACTCGGAGAAGGTGGCTATGATGGACGTGGAGTTCAGCCAATCCGTTCCACGGATGATCTCGAAAAGGGTTTTAATGCGGCCGCTGTACTGGAAAAAATGGTGGACATCAAAAAGGAGATCGCCATCATGGTGGCCATCAATGAAAAAAACGAAACAGCTCTCTACCCTCCCGTGGAAATGCTTTTTGATAAGGACCTAAACCTCCTGGACTACCAGCTTTGCCCGGCAGAAATTGATGAACGAACGCTTTGGACCATTGAAGCCGTTGCGCTTTCTGTAGTGCGTAATTTTAAATCACCGGGGCTTTTCGCCATAGAATTATTTATCGATAAAAATGGTGACGTGTTGGTCAACGAGACAGCACCACGGGTTCACAACAGCGGCCACCATACAATCGAAGCGCATTACTGCTCTCAATATGATATGCTTTGGCGCGTCATGTTGGGATACCCCCTTGGAAATACCGACGCCATCCTTCCTTCCATCATGGTCAATATTATCGGGGCTGAAGGATGTAGCGGGAAAGTCAGGTATGAAGGGCTGGAGGAGACTTTACAGATTGAAAACGCCTTTGTCCACCTGTACGGTAAAAAAAATACCAAACCAGGGCGCAAAATGGGTCATGTTACGATACTAAGCCGGGATAAACAAGACCTTTTGTACCAGTCCAACAAAGTGAAGAGAACTTTGTTATCAAAATCCTTGTAGCCGGTCATCCTATTTAAATGCCGTTCATCAAGGCAATATTTGAGACCGCAGGATAGACAAAGCTTTGACGTCCAATAGCAATCCAATTGAATAACCTGGTATTTTATTCATTTTCATTTATATCCATTAATCGCTCGTTACAAGCTACGGAGTCACAACATATTAAATAATTTCAAGTGAGACGACCAACATCATTCTGGAGATATTCTTTAGTGGTAATTATAATTTTAGGACTGGCAGCCTGCGGTTCTAAGGAAAAAAAGATTGCAGCCCCAACCGGTGGTTCAGCCCGCCAGGAGGTCGTGACCGGGGTAGACGCCTACGTTGTAAAAACAGAAGCTTTTGGCGAGAATATTGAAGTTCCAGGTTCTGTCATTGCCAACGAAACCACCGAAATACACCCTGAAGTTTCGGGCCGGATTACCCAACTCAACATTGCAGAGGGACGATACGTCCAAAAAGGTGCATTGCTGGCAAAACTTTATGATGCCGATCTGCAGGCACAACTAAAAAAGCTACAGGTACAACTGGATATAGCAAAAACCAATGAAGAGCGTTCCGGTCAGTTATTAAAAATTCAGGGTATCAGCCAGGCCGACTATGACGCGAGCCTGCTGAATGTAAATAATATCAAAGCGGATATTGACATTGTTAGGACAGATATTTCAAGAACTGAGATCCGTGCCCCATTCAGTGGCAGGGTGGGTTTGAAAAATATCAGCCCTGGTGCATATGTTACGCCATCCACAGTAATCGCGACCATTAATCAAACAGATCAGCTCAAGCTCGACTTTACCGTGCCGGAGAAATATACCGGTAATATTAAGCCAGGTCAGACCGTTAATTTCACTTTTGAAGGATCAGCAAAGAAATACACAGCAAAAATTACGGCCACTGAGTCCTCGGTAGCTGAAAATACAAGAAGCCTCAAAGTGCGCTCAATAATTCAGACCAAGGATGAGAAACTGCTTCCGGGAGCATTTGCAAAAGTGCAACTGAGTTTCGCACCCGACCCCCATACCATCCTGATCCCTTCGCAGGCTGTAATACCACAGGCCCGGGAAAAAAAGGTGATCACCTATCACAACGGCACGGCTTTATTTAAAGTCGTGACAACGGGTGTTCGTGATTCTGCGCGGATACAGGTAACCACGGGGCTCGTACCCGGCGATACGGTTGTATTGACAGGTCTTCTTAGTATCAGACCTGAAGGAAAACTGAAAATAAACAGGATTGTCAACTAGGATCTAATTATGGTTTAAGGTTTGTGGTTTGGAAAGAATCAGGAGAGCCTGTGTTCTATAAAGCAACTAAACGGTAAGCCTCAAAAAAACGATTTATAATGAACATCTCCGAGCTTAGCTTACGAAGGCCAGTGCTGGCAATTGTAATGAATGTTATTATCGTGGTGTTTGGGATCATCGGGTTCAGGTTCCTGGGTATCCGCGACTATCCTGCGATCGATCCACCGAATATAAGCGTA
Organism: Bacteroidota bacterium; assembly: GCA_023429365.1. Lineage (GTDB taxonomy): Bacteria > Bacteroidota > Bacteroidia > Chitinophagales > Chitinophagaceae > Terrimonas_B. The sequence continues at coordinate 6,804 of JAEYVW010000447.1, read as the reverse complement.
AGCACATCCTATGCCGGTGCCAATGCGGATATTATTGAAACGCAGATTACCGAGCCGCTTGAGGAAGCCATCAATGGTATTGCCGGGATTAAAAATATTACTTCGAGCAGTAGTAATGGTACCAGCCGGATAAATGTAGAGTTTGAATTGGGTGTTGATCTGGAAGCAGCTGCCAATGATGTGAGAGATAAAGTTTCCCGCGCCCAAAGAAACTTACCACCTGACCTTGAAGCCCCTCCCGTCGTATCAAAAGCTGATGCCAGTTCTGATGCGATCCTTTCGATGACAGTGCAAAGTCATACCCGCAACCAGTTGCAGATTACCGAGTATGCCAATAACGTATTGTTGGAAAGACTTCAAACCATTCCGGGTGTAAGTGGTATCCAGATATGGGGTGAGAAACGGTATGCGATGCGTATCTGGATCGATCCGGCCAAGTTAAGCGGTTTTGGTATCACAGCCGGTGACGTGCAGGACGCATTACTACGTGAGAACGTAGAGTTGCCTTCCGGTAAATTATCGGGTAATGCTACAGAACTAACTGTACGCACATTTGGGCGTTTAAATACAGAAGAGGATTTTGAAAATGTGATCATCCGTAATGTGAACGGTGCGGATGTAAAGATCAAGGACATTGGGGATGTTGTACTCGGCCCGGAAAATGAAGAGACCATTTTGAAAGAAAGTGGTATTCCCATGATCGCACTCGCTATCGTACCGCAGCCTGGTTCAAATTATGTAGAGATATCCGACGAGTTTTACAGGAGGCTCGACCAGATCAAAAAAGATGTACCTGAGGATATCAAAATAAATATCGCGCTTGACCAGACACGGTTTATTAAAAAATCAATCGCGGAAGTAGAAGAAACCCTCATCATCGCAATTGTATTGGTGATCCTGATCATTTACCTGTTTTTCCGCGACTGGCTGATCGCGCTTCGACCTTTGATCGATATTCCGGTTTCCCTGATCGGTGCGTTCTTTATCATGTACCTGATGGGCTATACCATCAATGTGCTTTCTTTGCTGGCGATCGTACTGGCAACGGGCCTAGTGGTGGACGATGGGATCGTGGTCACGGAAAACATCTATAAAAAGATGGAACGTGGTATGGGCAAATGGCAGGCCGCCAGGGAAGGATCTAAAGAAATTTATTTTGCCGTTATCGCAACATCTATCACCCTTGCAGTCGTATTTCTGCCGATCATCTTCCTGCAGGGCTTTGTAGGAAGCCTGTTCCGTGAATTTGGTATTGTGGTAGCAGGTGCCGTTTTGATCTCGGCTTTTGTAGCACTTACAATTACCCCGGTACTGAACGTTAAACTCACCCGCAAAAACATCCATAAACATTCATGGTTTTACAATAAAACAGAACCATTTTTCCGGGGGATGGAAAATGGCTACCAGAAATTGCTCACGAAATTCATAAAAGTGAGATGGATGGCTTTCATCATCGTTGCTGTTTGCGGACTCATTATCTTCTTCATTGGTGGAAAGCTACAATCGGAACTTGCTCCAATGGAAGACAGAAGCCAGTTTCGTCTGTCGCTCACAGCACCCGAGGGCACATCCTTTGATGCCATGGATGCTTATGTGACAAAAGTGACCAACCTGATGCTGGATTCCATTCCGGAAAAAATAACGGTGCTTAGTGTGACAGCACCGGGGTTTTCTGGTTCGGGTAATGCCAATACAGGCTTTGTACGCGTTACACTCGTGGATCCTCATCAACGAGAGCGTTCACAAAAAGAAATTGTGAACATGGTCAATCGTAACCTTCCAAAATATAACGAGGGACGTGCATTCGCAATCGAAGAACAAACCATTGCCGTAAACCGTCGCGGTGGTCAGCCGGTTTCTTTTGTATTGCAGAATAATAATTTTAATAAGCTTACCGAAATATTACCTAAATTTTTGGAAGAAGCCAATAAGAGTACGGTATTGCAACAGGTTGATGCGGACCTGAAATTCAACAAGCCTGAATTGCGTGTTCAGATAGATCGCCTGAAAGCCAGTGAACTTGGCGTAAGTGTTAGTGATATATCGGAAACATTACAACTTGCCTATAGTAACCGCCGCCTCGGCTATTTTACAAAAGACGGAAAGCAATACCAGGTGATGGGACAGGTGGCGAGAACAAACCGCGACGATCCCGACGACCTGAAGGCTTTATTTGTCCGCAACAATCGCAACGAGCTTATCAGTATGGATAACCTGGTGAAAATTGAGGAGTCCAATACACCTCCGACTATCTATCACTTCAACAGGTATAAGTCAGCAACTGTTTCAGCAGGCGTTGCGCCCGGCAAAACGATTGGTGATGGTATTGAAGAAATGGAAAGGATCGCAGATCAATTGCTGGATGAATCGTTTTCCACTTCACTTTCCGGCGCATCAAGGGATTTCGCGGAAAGCAGCAGTAATACAATGTTTGCACTCCTGCTGGCGCTCGGGTTGATATTCCTGATTCTTGCCGCACAGTTTGAAAGCTTTGTCGACCCCCTGATTATTATGATTACCGTGCCACTTGCCTTTGCCGGAGGCGTGTTGACATTGTGGATATTAGGACATACATTCAACATATTCTCACAGATCGGTATGATCATGTTGATTGGACTGGTGACTAAAAACGGTATTTTGATTGTTGAATTTGCCAATCAAAACCGGATGAAGGGAATGAAAAAAACGGAAGCCGCTATATTCTCAGCCGTTCAGCGCCTGCGTCCCATCCTGATGACCAGCCTGGCAATGTCACTCGGCGCTTTGCCCCTGGCTTTATCACTGGGCGCCGCGGCTACCAGTCGTATCCCCCTCGGTGTCGTAATTGTTGGTGGTATTTTGTTTTCACTGGTGCTCACCTTATTCGTACTTCCGGCGATGTATACTTATATGTCAAGTAAGAAAAAGGTAAGTGAAATGGAAAAGTTATATCCCACACAGGAAAGTGAAGTGAAATTTCAGCAACCGGAAAAAGCAACGGAGCCGGTTTGATAAGCCGAAAGCAGCATGCGAATGCTACCAGGTAGCGAACAATAAAAAGTAGTAAAATTATTCAATGAAAAAGGGTTTTATTCTGTTAGCATTGGCGTTGATTATTGGATCCGGACCATCCTGGGCTCAAAGAATGCTGACACTGGAAGAAGCAATAGCAACGGCTTTACAAAACAATTACGATATTCAGCTATCAAAAAATGATTCAATGGTAGCGGCGCTGGACTATTCGTACCGCAACGCCGCTTTTCTACCCACTTTGAACGGCCTTGCGTCCACCACCTGGAATGACAATAACCAGCGCCAGACCCTCGCTGATGGTTCCAAACGCGAACAAAAAAGTATAAAGTCACATAATTCTGCTGCCTCAGCACAACTTAACTGGACTTTGTTTGACGGGTTAAAAATGTTTGCGACACGGGATAAAGCCGCTGAGTATATCCAGCTTGGATCACTGGGGATTAAAAACCAGGTTGTAAACAGCGTAGCGTCCGTTATTAGCACCTATTATAATATCGTGCGTCAAAAACAACAACTGAAAGCTGTTGAAGAACAAATAGCGCTCAATGAAGAGCGGGTCAGGCTTTCACAATATAAACTGGATATTGGTACCGGCGCCAAGCCCGATCTTTTACAGAGTAAAGTAGATCTCAACGAACAAAAGGCGCTAAAACTGGAGCAGCTTACCCTGATCGAACAATTGAAGGAGCAGCTGATACAAGTTATGAATGTCGCCCCGGGTTTATCATTTGAAGTAAGCGATTCCATTCCCCTCAATACCACGATTGGCCTGGGTGAGATCCAGGAAGACCTGGAGCGAAGTAACCCCCTTTTACTGATCGCCCAAAAGAATATTGATATCGCCAGGCTAACGCTCAAAGAACGAAAAGCAGATCGTTTTCCAATATTGTCATTCAACTCTGCTTATAATTACAGCAAGACAGATAATAAAAAAGTGATCAATCCCTTCTCCCCTCTTTTCAACCAGTCAAACGGATTGAACTACGGCTTTTCAGCTAGCATCCCGATCTTCAACAGGTTTAATGTTAAACGCCAGATCAAGCAGGCCGAACTGGATATTCAATACCAGCAGTTGATTTTCGAGAACCAGCGTTCTGTGCTTAACCTGGATATTATTACTGCTTATAAGAATTACGAGTTGCAGAAGAAAGCACTCACCCTCGAAGAAGAGAATATTTTGCTGGCCAGGGAAAATGTCGACATCGTATTTCAAACTTATAAACTGGGCGCGGCCACATTGGTGCAACTGAGAGAGGCACAAAACAGCCTCGAAACCGCTAATAACCGACTTATAGCAGCCCGCTATGCCATGAAACTTGCGGAAACGGAGTTACTGAGGTTGAAAGGTGTACTGCAGTAGGTTTGTTGTTTGCGGTTCGGGGTTGTAGCTTTGGCAAACATCAGACTATCTATTACACAAGATTTCATCATTAATCAGCTAGTTGAATATCTTCAATAAAAGGACAGAAATTCAAAGACAGAAAATAATGACTAAACGGATTACCCCCAACCGCAAACTGCAAACAACAAACCGCAAACAAGAGACTCCCCTCGTCGGCATCATCATGGGAAGTGATAGCGATCTGCCTGTCATGCAGGCGGCTGGCGAAATACTAAAACAATTTGGAATTACATTCGAGCTAACTGTTGTTTCGGCGCATCGCACACCGTTGCGTATGGTTGAATATGCACAGAAAGCTAAAGACCGTGGTTTAAAAGTGATCATCGCTGGTGCAGGCGGCGCTGCACATCTGCCAGGTATGGTGGCTTCAATAACTTCATTGCCGGTGATTGGAGTGCCCATTAAATCATCCAACTCCATCGACGGCTGGGATTCCGTTTTATCAATTCTGCAAATGCCAAATGGTGTGCCTGTTGCAACGGTGGCTTTGAATGCTGCCAAGAATGCTGGTATCCTGGCAGCACAGATCATTGGTACAGGTGATGGAAGTATTTATCAAAAGATATCGGAATATAAAAACACGCTTAACAAAGAAGTCATCGGTAAAGTTGCTAAGCTAAAAAACGACGGATGGGAGAACGGTTTTGACTGAGCACATCGTCATTTTCCATCAGATAAGCCCGGGATTACTATCTTTCGATTAATCAACAATTCTACACAGAATAAAGCGAAAAAATTTTGGCACATAAGCCGTGAGACTGTATTTTTGCACCCCCAATCAGGAGACTATCCCTGATGGACGGCTGATTCCGTAGCTCAGTTGGTAGAGCAATACACTTTTAATGTATGGGCCCTGGGTTCGAGTCCCAGCGGGATCACAAAGACTCTGATAAATTGATCAGGGTCTTTTTTTATGCCCCGGTTTTTGCGCCGTTCCCTTACTAGCAAGTGGCAAATGAAAAAAAATTAAAGTAGGTTTGCTCAAACAATTGGGAACATGTCATCATATTTCAGGGATAAAGTGGTTATTGTGACCGGCGGTACCGATGGTATTGGCAAAGCATTGGTTGACGAGCTTTTACAGGCCGGCGCCAAAGTGGCCACCTGTGGGCGCGACCACGATAAGTTATACCGCCTCCAGTCAACTTATCCATCTTCTTTTCTTCATACCATGGTAGCAGATGTGAGTAGCGAAAACGATTGCCGTCGCTTTATCGAAACGACTTTGAAAGTTTTTGGCGCGATCGATATCCTCATCAATAATGCCGGAATATCCATGCGAGCACTGCTAAAGGATGCGTCTACAGAAGTGATGCGAAAAGTGATGGACATAAATTTCTTCGGAGCCGTTTATTGCACCAAGTATGCCCTTCCATCTATTGTTGAAAGAAAAGGAACGATTGTCGGCATTACCTCCATTGCAGGCTATAGAGGCTTGCCTGGTCGGAGCGCCTACTCAGCCAGTAAATACGCACTACAGGGTTGGCTTGAATCAGTGAGAACCGAACTCCTCAACGATGATGTACATGTAATGTGGGTGAGTCCCGGTTACACATCCAGTAATATCAGGAATGCTGCACTTAATAAAGACGCTGAGTCGCATGGCGACACGCCGTTCGACGAAAGTAAATTGATGAGCGCTGAAGAATGCGCCCGCAGGATACTGAAAGCTATTGAGAAAAAGCGAAGGACACTCGTTATGACCTTTATGGGCAAACAAACTGTGTTTGTCAACAGGTTTTTCCCCCGGCTGGCCGACAGGCTGACCTATAAATTTTTCTTTAAAAACGGAGAACTGGTAAAATGAGTCGGTAGTCATTAGCCTGGAGTCTATAGTCGTTTCTTATTATGCAGACTCCTGACTACAGACTCCCGACTCCTGACTATTCAAACATGCCATTAATCACGCTTACTTCCGATATTGGCCACCAGGACTACCTCGTCGCTGCGATAAAAGCACAGCTATTGCAGATCGACCCTTCGTTTAATATTATAGACATTTCTCATTCTATCGCGCCTTTCAACTATCCGCAGGCGGCCTATATCTGCCGCAGCGCATTCAAAAATTTCCCGGATTATACCTACCACCTGGTTTTGGTAAATCTTTTCGAAAAAAAGCCGGAAAACCTGTTACTGGCATTTCATCATAACCAGTATTTTCTTTGTGCCGATAACGGCCTGCTGACGATGATCCTCGAGGAAAAGCCGGAGATGGTAATGGGCATACCACTTGATAAGCGGGCAAATAAAAATACCACCTATTGCGTTGGAATAATGGGCAGGGTGGTCACCCAGTTGGCACAGGGCGAGCCGATCAGTAGCATCGGCGTTCCCGATATAGAATATATCGAAAAAAATCACCTCCGCCCCCTCCAGGATAATAACTGGAT
>JAEYVW010000324.1 GCA_023429365.1 Bacteroidota bacterium | reverse complement strand
CACCAATCATCAACCAGCCACAGGTAGCCATCATGGCCGTGGGAGCGATCAAAAAACGCCCGGTCGTTATTGAAACGGCACAGGGCGATAGCATCGCTATCCGTCACATGATGTACCTGTCGATGAGCTATGATCATCGTATTGTAGACGGCAGCCTGGGTGCTACTTTCCTCACTGCAGTGGCGAAGGAGTTGGAGAATTTTAACCCGGATCGTGAGATTTAGCGGAATTTGGATTTTGTAATTAGGGATTAGTAATTGGACCATCATACTCCGATACCAATCCCTGAAGGCTTGATTTTTTGTCCCGGCGCGCTTTCTTTGTTGAGGTAGTGGTTCGAGTGATTTCAGTAGTTAAATAACCACTGCGCACACAGCGGGCACAGCGAGTTTTGCTATCCAACGGCAGGTATTTTTGGAACAATTAGACATTTTCGCTGTGCTCTCTGTGTTCGCTGTGGTTTAATTTGCTCTCATGATTTAAGATAGTGGTTAAGGTGGAGGCGGATACAATAATTTCCCAAAACATTGGATGCTAATTAACAATTCCACTCTTTCGGTTTTTATTTCTTTTTTGTAAATTGGAATAACTAAACCACCTCCCGACTATGAAACAATTATCTGAAACCTGGTTCGCCGAAGGCTATATCGATTTCGAGTTGAAAAAATACACCCTCCTCGCTTACATCCAGGAGGTAAATAAATATTTTGATCAGAACAAATTATACCCCCAGCTGGCGGATGTAGTTTTTCACTATCACAACCTTGTTGCCTTTCGGGAAAACAAAAAGTTTTTACAGGAGCATTTCCCCAAAAAAATGACCGGTATACAAATCGAAAAGCTGCAATTATTATATGAGCAGATGATTGAGGATGATGAGCTGATGCAGGAACTGGAGGACATCATACACTATGCAGCCGACACTTTGAAGACAACCGTTCAGGCCGGGGCGGATATTTATGAATTCGTAGAAGATAAGCTCGACATTAGCCCGGTGGGTCTGATTCCCCTGGACCAGAAAGAGGGGTATTTCTTTTTAAGTTCAGGCAATAGCAGGATCGCCAGAACCTATCACTATCGTCTTTCCTTTTTTGAAAAACGTGATGAAAAATATCGCAGCATCAAAACGGTACTGATCAACAAATGGCGCCGGGGTATTGCCAGTTCATATGAACATACAAAATCGGAGTTGATCCGGCATTTCAACCAGTTGCCGAACCCGGCAGTGTATTCCATAGAAACAGGGTTAAACTTTCCTGTTGATGAAACATTATTACCAATCGCAAAAAGAAGCCTTGTAAAATTTCTTTCAGATCAGGCGGCATAAGAAAAAAATAAGACCCCGTATATCTGTGCAGCAGCACTACGGGATCTTACTTTTCGTTTTCAGGTCCATCGAACTACCAGTAGCTCGATCGGCCTGCTGTCTTTTAAACTATAATTCTTTTTAATCTACGATCTCCAAACCCCAGTCTTTTCCTTTCTTCACGGCTGGTACACCTTCCACGATCCATTTAGCCGGCTTCTCTCCTTTCAGTAGCCAGTCAAAATACTGTTGTTCGCGTATCTGGATGTCCTTCCTGTTTTTACGTTGTACCAGGTTGTGTGCTTCACCATTGTAATTAAGCATCCAGACCTTTTTACCGAGCCGGCGCATACCTGTAAATAATTCAATGCCCTGGTACCAGGGAACAGCGCCATCTGCATCGTTGTGCATGATCACCAGGGGTGTTTTTACCTTTGGCAAATGGAACAGCGGTGAGTTTTCAATATACAGCGATGGCTTTTCCCAAAGAGTAGCCCCTAACCTGCTTTGTGTTTTTTCATATTGAAACTGGCGGTTGGAACCACTTTCCCAACGAATACCGCCATAAGCGGAAGTCATATTCGCTACAGGCGCACCGGCCCAGGCTGCCTTAAACATGTCAGTCATGGTGATCAGTTGCGCCACCTGTATTCCACCCCAGCTTTGACCCTGGATACCGATATTCTTTGAATCCACCCACCTGAATTTCGTAAGACTCTTAGCGCCACTGACAATAAAGTCATAAGCGCTTTTAGCCGGGTGACCGATCGTGTAATGGATGTTGGGTGCAAATACCAGGTATCCCCTGCTTACAAAAAATGAAATATTCAACCGGCTGGGCGTGGGAGCTGGAGCATGATAATTGTATAAGCCATCCGAAAGTTTTTCATAAAAGTATAAGATCAGCGGGTATTTTTTTGAAGGATCAAAATCTTCTGGTTTGTATAGAATTCCTTCCGCAGATTTGCCGGCAAATGTTTTCCATTTATAAAGTTCCGCCGTGCCCCAATTATAATTGGCCTGCTGAGGATTGATAGCTGAAAGCTTTGCAACTTCATAAGAGTTCTTATTCCCATCGTCAAAACGGGCGCTATACAGGTCGGGGGAACGGTAATAAGTCTCCTTTGTAAAAAGATAAGTATTGCTATCCTTTGCTTTGCTGACAGCACTAAGATTAACACTTGAATCCGCGCTGATGGGAAACTTCGCATACTTATCCCCTGTCCATTTATATTCCCACAATCCAGACCGCTTGTTAATATCGTTGAAACTTCTAAATACCAGTGTCTGCTCCGCTTTTATGGCTCGCTCTTCAGGATCGGTTTGTACATAACGGTATCCAATCTTTTCTTTCCTCCCATCGATAAATTTGCCTGGAGCATTTACACCCGTGGGGTCCACTTTCCAGACGCCGTAGCGTTCATAGATATAAACCGCAGTTTCATCATCCTGCCACTTCATCACACCATACGGAGAAGGGTCACTTGGAGAATCATGCTCTTCGTTGTACAAAGGCACTTTAATCTTCGAAGTGATATTCCTCACGTCTTTACCATCATACACAAAATAATGCCTGGCTTTACTGTCATACCACAAAAGGTATTTACCCGCAGGTGAAACAAATGATGGACTGGCGAAACCCTGGACATTTTCCTTGATCAGCTTAGATCTGCCGGTCTTTACGTCTATAGCATATAAGTCCTTCTTTGTATTTCCTGCCCACTGGCTTTCCACTCTTTTACCAAAATCGGTCACGGCATAAAAAATTTCACCATCGCCTTCGTTGGTTTGAAAGATCTGAGGTATTTCTTCTGATGCCAGTTGTTGCACCCGGCCATTTTCCAGGTCATAAACGGCAAGTAAATTCTGACGCAGGTCCCGCGAAAGACGACTCAATTGAACTGTCTGGAGATAGTCTTCATTATAATGCCAGATATCCAGTTTTACCAGGTCAATATCAACCAGCGAAGTGTCCTTTGGTGCCTGGATTGGTACTGTGCCGAAAAAAAGACGTTTACCACTCTTGCTGAACTCAGGTGTGCTGTGTTCACTGGGAATCATCCCCAGCTTCATATTCACCGTGTTTCTATCCACCAGGGCGATGGCGCTGTCCATACCCTCCTTAAAATACCAAATCCTGTAATATTTTTGAAGATCTTTTGGCCTGGCATCACGCTCGGCTATATAAGCCACCTGTGATCCGTCATCGCTGAACGCGAAATTTTTAAACACGTTTCCGCCCCGGCTGATCGTATCCGCATATCCTTTATGCAGGTCGTATAATAAAACGGCTGGCTGACTCAGCGAATCCTTTGTATCACGCGCCTGCTTCATCAACAGTTTCCTGCCATTCTTGCTAAAAACATATTCAGAAATATTCCGGAACAACTTCTCATTTCCTGTTTCCAGATTACGCAGCCATA
>JAEYVW010000282.1 GCA_023429365.1 Bacteroidota bacterium | reverse complement strand
AACAGGGAATTTAAAAAAGTAAAGCAATGAATAATATTAGAATCTTAGACTACAGGCCGGAACACCAGCCATATTTTGAGGCTTTCAACAGGGTTTGGATTGAAGAACTTTTTGAGATGGAACCGGTTGATGAATGGGTATTGACACATCCCGGTCAGGCTATCCTGGAGCCGGGCGGCGCCATACTGATGGCTGAATACAAAGGCATGATCGCCGGCACGGTTGGACTTCGCCGTATAGACGTGGAGACGTTTGAGTTTACAAAAATGGCGGTGGATAAACATTACCACAGGCGAGGTATTGCTGAAGCCCTGAGTTATGCCAGTTTTATAAAAGCACACAAGCTTGGTGCTAAAAAGATAATACTGTACTCAAATAAGAAAAACGCCGGAGCAATCAAACTGTATGAAAAGCTCGGATTTCAACACCTTGAAGTTGAAACAGGAGTCTATAAACGCGCCGATGTTAAAATGGAGATTGCTATAGAAACTGCATTGCAAAAAGCCCATGCTTTCTATGATCTCGTCGAATATTGACCTGGAATCAAACCTTAAACCTAAATCATCTACTACCATGTACCCCAAAATCATCAAAGCCGATGTATCACACGCGGCCGTGATCGCTTCGATCGCCAAAAAAACATTCCGCCATACTTTCAGCGGGATATTTCACAATAGCGAGGATTTGTTTGAATACCTGGAGTACTCTTACAATCCGGTAAAACTTGTCCGAAGCCTTCGCAAGGAAAATAATGTCTACCTCCTGGCCTTTAGTGGGAATGATCCTGCGGGCTTTGTAAAGGTAAAAACGCATTCTCTCAATGACCAGATCGAGTCAGGTGCGCAGATGCAATTGCAGAAAATTTATGTGTTGCCCCAATACCAGTCAGCCGGGATAGGTTCTGCGCTCATGAAAAAAGCAATAGACCTGTCCTGGGATGTTCATCCTGATTATGTTTGGCTGGACGCGCCCGCCATCAATGCCCAGGCCCTGAGATTTTATGAGCGTCACGGTTTTCACAGGCTGGGACAATATTTTTTAACTATCGGGAGTCAGTCTTTTGAGTATTATCTTATGGGGCTGCCAGTGGCCGCGGAAATGATGAATGCCTGCTAGCCTACATTAATCTTGTATGCACTTATTTCTGTAATGCGGCAGAAATGGGGCGCAATTCAAATTTTCGCTTTAACCGATGAAAAGTTCTTTAATCGGCTGGGATGAAAACATTATTACCATAGTAAACTAAAAGCACAACAGTAAATAACCTTATTGCCTTATTTTTTCAGCGGGATAAGGGGATAAGGTTGGGTATTGTTAAAAAAAGGCTTTCTACTACGGTAATAAGGTTAAACGGAGGTTCTTAATGGTTAATGGGATAAATTGATCAAGTAAAAATTTGAAATCCACCCCCAGAAATGACTTCAGGTGCAAATACCTATCTTGCGGGCCAAACAAAACAAAGCCATGCGCTGGATGAAATGGGTGGGATTAGCCGCGGCGATCATGATGGTTATATCCTGTTTTAATACCTGGGTAGTGATCACCACAAAAAATATAGTCGTGACAGGGGTTGATGCCACCGGAACAAACTTTGGTAAGCCCGCTTATTTCAACCTGATATTCACAAGTCTTTTCCTTTTTTTCAACTTTATCCCGCGGATATGGGCAAAGCGCCTGAATCTTGTCATTTGCGCGTTCAACCTGGCCTGGACTATTCGCAATTACTTTATGGTATCAACCTGCAGGGCAGGGGAGTGTCCCGAACAACATATAGCACTCTATCTAATGCTGATTGCGTCTGTTCTCATGTTGCTATCAGCCTTTTTCCCCGATATGAAGTTGCAGGAGAAGATCACACGCGAATAAAATTTTGCATCAGCTAATTGTTGTATGATGATTTTCTTTAAATTTGATGTTGCAACATTTTCCTTGCCCGCTTGTTAAGCGACCTGCCTATCGAAATTTTCTACTACTATTAATCTTATCTGCATCGATGGAACACTGTAAGTTCCCTTGAAGATGTCTAATTGACCATAACCATGGGGTATGGCTGGCTATGCTATATTCTAAATGGTTTAAAATTTGATCTTAGAAAAACCATTCAATATCGATCCGCTTTACATTGGTAGAGCGGATTTTTTTCTTTATGGCAATCAGCGCCCTCTTGTTTCTGTTTAATTTTGTTGAATATTGTACTACAAAATCAAACCATCTTCAACAATTTTCAACAACCTTCAACCCTCACATGCTGCTAGGACGTAAACAGTTTCGCTACTATAAAAGCGCCTGCGGCTGCCAGGGAGCCGGTAAGCGTGGTGAGCAGGATGCCGCGGATGGGTGCCAGCCCGGTAACGCGGCTTTTGAGGTAACCCAGCATCATGAGACTCAACAACGAAATGACGATCGATACCGGAAGGGCTCGGGTGGCAGGTCCCATCAGTAAATAAGGCCCAACGGGTAACAATCCACCAAGTGCATATGAAAGCCCAATGGTCAGCCCGGTCCTGGTTGCTTGCCTGTTATGTTGGCGCGTTTGGGTTTCACTTGTTGTGATTATTTCTGACCATTCCTGTTTTTCTCTAATCACATCCTCCGCTACTTTTGCCTGCAATTCTTCGCTCATGCCAAGGTTTGCAAAAAATGATTTTACTTCTTCCTTACTCCCGGTCGATTCCGAAACAGGCTTATACAACCCTGTTTCAGATTTTCCCGTGAGGTACCCGCCTACACCCATTGCGATAGCGCCGGCGGCCAGGGCAACGATCCCCGTCATGCCAACGACAGATTCAGACTGGATAACCCGGCTTAAACCCACGGTTAAAGCAAAAGGTACAATCACGCCATCGGACATGCCAATCACCATTTCCGAAAGAAAGTCGTTATTTGATAATAATGACCGTTGTTCCGATTGATTCATATAATAACTAAATTCTTATGGGTAATACCTAACACCTGTGTTGCTGGCTTCATTTTCGTCAATCCAATGTTTTCAGCGCCGCGCCAATTATCCCGACGCATTCCATGATCTGTTGTTTGTTTATAATAAGTGGTGGCGCGAAGCGGATCTTATCACCATGAGTTGGTTTTGCCAGTAGACCTTTCTCCTTTAGCTCCAGGCAAAGATCCCAGGCTGCGTCTTTATTAGAATGTTCGATCACAATCGCATTTAATAAACCTTTACCACGTACAATACTAATATGCTTTGAGCCCAGCGCTGTCAGCTCCTGGCGTAATAAATTACCCATCTCTACTGCGTTCTCAGCCATCTGCTCATCGATTAACACCTGTAGGGCCGCGATGGCTGTTTTGCAGGCCAGCGGGCTGCCGCCATAAGTAGAGCCGTGCTCACCGGGTTTAATGGTAAGCATAATCGCATCATCGGCCATCACTGCGCTCACGGGCATCATTCCTCCGCTCAGTGCTTTGCCCAACAGTAGGATGTCTGGTTTTACATTTTCATGATCACAGGCCAGCATTTTGCCTGTCCTTGCAAGACCGGTTTGTATCTCATCAGCTATGAACAACACATTCGCCTGTTCACAAAGCTGCTTAGCCCTGTACAGGTATCCTTCATCCGGAACCACTACACCGGCCTCACCCTGGATGGGTTCTACCAGGAAACCGGCAACATATTTATTTTCCAGCGCTTTTTCCAAAGCGGTGATATCGTTGTAAGGGATCTTTAAAAATCCGGGGAGGAATGGCCCATAATTATTCTGCGCATCAGGATCAGTGCTGAAAGAGATAACACCTGTGGTACGTCCATGGAAGTTTCCTTCACAAACAATGATCACTGCCTTGTTTTCAGGAATCTGCTTAACCTCGTATGCCCATTTGCGACAGAGCTTGATACCCGTTTCCACGGCTTCTACACCTGTATTCATGGGCAGGACTTTATCATAGCCAAACAGTTCCGTAATATATTTTGCGTACTCGCCTAACACATCACTGTGGAATGCGCGGCTGGTAAGTGTAAGCTTTTGAGACTGCTCCATGAATGCTTTTAGTATTCGTGGATGGCAATGACCCTGGTTAACGGCAGAATAACCGCTTAAAAAATCATAGTACTTTTTCCCATCCACATCCCATACATAAACACCTTCGCCGCGACTGAGTACAACAGGCAGGGGATGGTAATTATGTGCGCCATATTGTTCCTCCAACTGGAGATGATATAATGCTTTTTCCGAAAGGTTAACAGTTGATTGCATGGTGCAATATTTATAAAATCAGAAAATGAAAATGAAGAAGGCAAGCGTAGTTAATCCGGCTGAAAACTATTCCTAGTGGTTGAGCAGGTCGAGATTGAGTGCCAGGAAGAATTCTATGTTGATCTTTTGCCTGATAGCGGGAATATTTATCGCAAGATAGTAATTTTAGTGGAGACAGACTCCCTAAACCCCAGATTATATGAGTTATACCATTCCGCCCCGCACACATATCGGGCATGTTCACCTCAAAGTGGCAGACCTGGAGCGGTCGCTAAAATTTTACCGCGATCTGTTGGGGTTTGAAATAACTCAATACTATGGTGAAAGCGCTGTATTCTTATCAGCCGGAGGCTATCATCACCATATCGGGCTCAATACCTGGTACAGCAAAAATGCAGGGCCTGCGCCGGCAAGTACGGCGGGGCTATTTCACCTGGCGATTGTCTATCCCGAACGAAAAGATCTGGCCAATATATTCAGCCGTTTACGGGATGCCCGTTACCCGATAACAGGCGCATCCGAACATGGCGTATCGCAGGCTCTTTATTTGAATGATCCGGATCAAAATGGGGTGGAATTATATTGGGACAGACCAAAAAATGAATGGCCCGTTGACAATAACGGACAGATTCAAATGGTCACCGAACCTTTGGATCTTGAGGAACTGCTCAGAGTGGCGGAATAGGGAAATACGAAAAGAAAAGTATTCAGTAGCGTTAAATCTCCTTATAGAAATAATGTGACGGGATTTCTATGTTCAACCTTCTATTTTTTTCAAATATCCCATATACACTGCTCCCGGTACCAGACATCGATGCGTACAATGCGCCGTTTCCGTAAAGTGAGTTTTTAATTTTTTCTATTTCGGGGAACGCGGGGAAAATCGTTTTTTCAAAATCATTTACCAAATCATCCTTCCAGGTATGAACAGGCTGGCTGATGATCTCAAGTGTTGACCTGGCCGGTATGGCGGGTACGATACCTGAAAATGCTTTGCCTGTACTGATATGTATGCCCGGGTTGATCAATATAAACTTATAGGAAGTAAGATCGAGATTAACTGGTTGTAGTATTTCTCCACGACCTGTAGCATAACAAGGCTTATTGATAATAAAAAACGGGCAGTCGCTACCTAATTTTAGAGCATAGCGCAACAATTGTTCTGTTGTTAAACCGAGCTGAAATTTGTTGTTGAGTAGGGTTAAGCTAAATGCTGCATCAGCGCTGCCACCACCAAGCCCCGCCCCGATGGGTATAGCCTTATGAAGGTGCATGTTGACGGGGGGTAAATTTGAAAAATCGCTTTTGAGGAGTTGGTAAGCACGCAGGCAAAGATTATCTGTTGTCTCTTCGATTGCCAGGCCGGTGATATTAAAACTGATCTCCTCGTTCGATGCTTCATTCTCGCTGCCTTTTCTGATTACTTCCAACGCGTCGTTGAAGGGGAGAGGATAAAAAACCGTATCGAGGTCATGATAACCGTCTGCTCTTTTACTAACGATCCGCAGGCCAAGATTGATCTTTGAATTGGGAAATACGACCACGTGAGAAAATTGATGGTATATGGGGTGTATTATCGTCGAGTCGCCGATGTAACTCAGCGGTTCTTTTTACGGCTGTTTATTTCGTCGCGAATGGCGATCGCCCGGATATAGTCTTCACTTTCCAGCACTTCATTCAGCAGCACCTCGAGTTCTTCAAGTGTCATGGTCTTTAGATCCTCGTTGCCGGTATTACCCTGCTCTTCCACCACCACTTCCTGTTTTGCCTTTTTCTTTTTACCACTGCCGGTATCTTCCATCAGAATGCCCGCACTTTCCAGGATATTTTCATAAGTATAAATGGGGCAGCCAAAACGGACAGCCAGGGCCAGCGCATCTGAGGTCCTTGAATCTATTTCGATTGTATCGTGTTCGGAGGAGCAAACCAGCTTAGAATAAAAAATACCTTCCTGGAGGTCGCAAATGATGATCTCGTGAAGGTCGATCGCGAATGCATTCATGAAGTTTTTGACGAGATCGTGGGTTAGTGGCCGGCTGGGCTGCATCTTCTCCAGCGCTACCGCAATTGCCTGGGCTTCAAAGCCGCCGATAACGATAGGCAGACGGCGCAGACCATTTACTTCTCCCAGTACTACAGCATAGGAATGAGTTTGAGTGATACTATGCGATAAAGCCACTATTTCCAGTTCGATTTTCTTCATAAAATTGACACGAAACTAAGGAATTTGAATAAAAGTTGACAAAATCCATGTAGAAGCTTTGATTCGCCGAGTCTAAGAATTATTATTATTTTTTACGTTATTTGTTCTCTATAAA
>JAEYVW010000265.1 GCA_023429365.1 Bacteroidota bacterium | reverse complement strand
GTATCAGTTTTCTCCATCCCAGTTTCATCAACTGGTCAAACCGGAACCGCGGTATGGTCCACCGTATCCACATAAAACAGAATATGAAAAACGTTGCTTTCAGCATCAACACCGAAAATCCGATCAGAGATAATAACCAGGGCGCCAGTCCCCAGTTAGCTTCATTGACAAAGGGTATATCATATCCACCGAAATATAGAGTCGCCATCACCACGCCGCTGATGAACATGTTGATGTATTCTGCAAACAAATAGAACCCAAGTTTCATCGAAGAATATTCCTGGTGGTAACCAAAGTTCAGCTCGTTTTCAGCTTCAGGAAGATCAAACGGTGTCCGGTTACATTCTGCCAGTGCACAAATAAAAAATATCAGGAACCCGAGGGGCTGATAAATGATATGCCAGCCATTTTCGATCTGGTTTCCAACGATAGCACTCATTCGCAGGTCACCCACCAGCATCAGCACTGCGATCAGGGCAAGACCCATGGGCAATTCGTAGGATACCATTTGCGAGGCACCGCGGATCGCAGCCAGCAGTGAAAATTTATTGTTGGATGCCCAGCCACCAATGAGGATACCATATACACCAAGACTCACCACACCAAATACAAACAGGATCCCGATATTGATATCCGAGACCTGCAGGTCAATTGACCTGTCGCCTATATTAAAGGAAGGACCCCAGGGTATGACAGCGCTGGTAAGCAATGCCGTGATCATGGCCAGGCATGGCCCCAGGATAAACAAAAACTTTGAAGACATCAGGGGGATGATCTCTTCTTTAAAAAACAGTTTACCGCCATCGGCCAGCGGCTGCAGGAGACCGAAGATCCCCGCGCGGTTGGGACCGATACGATCCTGCAAAAATGCGGCTACTTTCCGTTCGGCATAAGTTGCATACATGGCCACTACCATCGATAAAGACACGATGACAGCTACCAGGATCAGCTTTTCAAGAATAAAATAAAAGTCAATAGCCAGTAATTGCATAATACCTTCCGCTGTGGCGGTTTATTTTAATGATCTAAAATCGTTATTCGCTTCTCTTTGCATACCTACTCCGTGCTCGCAGCACATAGCTCGTTACTCTTTCGCTTACTTTTCTTCCTTTTCCGTTGCCTCAAATGTAGCTCCTGTTGCTGGCCCGGGCAATTTGCTCAGGTCAACATCCGGATCGTTTACATCGCTGATACTGTGAATGTCCATCAACAGTTTTGGCTTTCTTCCCATCACGTTGGCGATGGTTTCCTGCGGCCTGGTGGCTCCTACATAATGATTTGCGGAAATCACCGAATGTCGATTTACTTTCATGGGTCCTTCAATGACCCAGTCACTTAATTTTTTCTTTTCAAAACGGCAGGTATTACAGATCCAGCCCGGCTTGCCATCATAGCTTTGCACTTCACCCCATTGATCCTTCCTGGCCGTGACCCGCAGCACTTCATCACCACGGTTCCACATCGTCACTTTGCCACAACATGTAGGGCAATCGCGATGCGCATCCACTGGTTTGGTAAACCACACACGGTTTTTGAAACGGAAGGTACGATCGGTCAATGCGCCTACGGGGCATACATCGATCATATTGCCGCTAAAATCATTATCGATCGCTTTGGAAATATAAGTTGATATCTCGGCGTGATCTCCACGATCTAGTACGCCATGCACACGATTATTGGTAAGCTGGTTGGCTACATACACACAGCGATAACACAGTATGCAGCGTGTCATGTGCAGTTGAATATAGGGTCCTATATCCTCTAGTTCAAATATCCTTTTTGAGAATTCGAAACGTGTGCCTTCCTTACCATGCTCGTAGCTAAGATCCTGCAGGTGGCATTCGCCCGCCTGGTCGCAGATAGGGCAATCAAGGGGATGATTGATCAGCAGGAATTCGACAACACCGTTGCGCGCATCCAGCACTCGCTCACTGGTAATATTTTTCACGATCATTCCATCCATAACCGTTGTCCTGCAACTGGCCACCAGTTTAGGCATCGGCCGCGGATCGGCTGTTGAGCCGGCTGCCACTTCTACCAGGCAGGTACGGCATTTACCACCACTGCCCTGCAACTTGCTGTAAAAGCACATCGCGGGGGGTGCCACATCGCCACCGATCTGCCGGGCTGCCATCAGGATGGTCGTCCCCGGCTCCACTTCGACGGTGATGTTGTCAATGGTTACTTTAAATAATTTTGGTGCTTCAGACATTCCTCAATTCATTTATTACTACCTGGTAATTTCTTAATCTTAACCTCAACCTTAACCTCTAAACGGGCGCCTCCACCTCCAGCGGATCAGCATAATGCGCCAGTCCATAATTTCTTTTGGTGCATTCATCGGGATTCAGCACATGCCATTCAAACTCGTCGCGGAAATGGCGGATCGCCGCGGCCACCGGCCATGCTGCCGCATCACCAAGCGGACAAATCGTGTTTCCTTCGATCTTCCGCTGAATATCCCAAAGCAGGTCGATATCACTTAATTTACCCTGCCCTTTATCAAGACGCAGTAAAAGTTTTT
Source organism: Bacteroidota bacterium (assembly GCA_023429365.1). Classification (GTDB taxonomy): domain Bacteria; phylum Bacteroidota; class Bacteroidia; order Chitinophagales; family Chitinophagaceae; genus Terrimonas_B. The sequence goes on along the minus strand of JAEYVW010000265.1, from coordinate 1,623 downwards.
CCATCCAACCCGTGCCTTCACGACAGGGTGAGCATTGCCCACAACTTTCATGGCGGTAAAAACGGGCGAGTGTGTATGTATGTTTCACCACGCACTGGTCTTCGTCCAGGACGATAAATCCGCCGGAGCCCATCATGGAGCCGGTTGCAAAACCGCCATCGCTGAGGCTTTCGTAGTTCATCATGCGGGTAGCCCCTTTCGCTGTCTTCAATAAAAGATTTGCCGGGAGGATAGGCACGGAAGAACCGCCGGGTATACAGGCTTTCAGGCGTTTGCCATTTTTTATACCGCCACACCATTCATCGCTGTAAATAAACTCTTCCACCGAAATGGTCATGTCTATTTCGTAAACGCCGGGTTTATTGATGTTACCACAGGCTGATATCAGCTTTGTTCCTGTTGATTTACCCACCCCGATCTTCGCATATTCATCACCACCTTCATTGATGATCGGTACTACCGCAGCGATGGTTTCAACATTATTTACTACCGTAGGGCAATCCCACAAACCTTTTACCGCGGGGAATGGAGGCTTAATCCGCGGATTGCCTCTCTTGCCTTCCAAAGATTCCAGCAGCGCTGTTTCTTCACCACAGATATAAGCTCCGGCACCACGCTGTACATATATCTCGCAGTCGAAACCGGAGTTCTGGATATTCTTACCCAGCCATCCATTATTCTTCGCTTCGGCAATGGCCTGTTCGAGAATATCGACGATCCAGGCATATTCACCGCGGATATAGATATAAGAACGATTGCTGCCGAGAGCAATAGAAGAGATGATCATCCCTTCGATCAACAGGTGAGGAATGAATTCCATCAGGTACCTGTCTTTGAAAGTACCCGGCTCGGATTCATCGGCATTGACCACCAGGTAACGGGGCACACCTTCTGGTTTTGCCAGGAAACTCCATTTCATTCCCGTCGGGAATCCGGCGCCGCCACGTCCTCTAAGGCCGCTTTTCTTTACCTCTTCGGTAATATCAGCGGGAGCCATTTTCAGCGCTTTCTCCACACCACGATATCCGCCTTCGCGACGGTACACATCATAATACCTGATGTTTTCGACATGCGCTTTTTCTAATAATAATTTTCTTCCCATCTTAATATAAGCCTGACCAGGGTCCGGCTATTATTCGTTTAATTCAATTTCGTGCTTTGACGTGCCAGCAACTGCCAGCCTTTTTTTTCTTTTACCCAAAGCTGCAACATGTGCAGTTTGATGGCAAATTCATTTTCACCCGCTTTCCCTGCCACTTCCGCATTTGTTCTAATCACCGCCTTTTTCTTATCGATCGATACGATCTCAATACTTGTCGTATTGATTTTTTTATACTCCAGTTTGCCACTTGCAAAATCAGCCCATACCTCGGGCTTTGTTTGCACCCAGCCGTTGGAATGTCCAAAACTGAGTTCTTTATTCAAGAGTTTACTCAACACCAGGCTGTCTCTTGCAACAAGGGCTTTATCAAGCTGAAGCAGACTGCTTTTCAAATTCAGGCTGTCTGCCTGTGCAATGCTGGTTCCACTTATAAATAGTAATAGTATAAAAAGAACTACGCGCATCTATTTGTCCTTCTGTTCTAAGTCATGATTAAACATCCAGCCGATACCAAATTTATC
>JAEYVW010000168.1 GCA_023429365.1 Bacteroidota bacterium | reverse complement strand
TTCCAGATAGACTTAAAAAATTCCGATCTTGAAGGAGGGTTAAAGATCCTTACGTTTGAATACCCTTACCGCCCATAACAAAGGCAGCACGATCCAAAGCAACATAATGCCAAGAGTAAACAGGATGCCAGTGCCGCTTCCAAAGAAATCTTTGTACAAGGCGCCGGTGTAACCCATCAGGGCGCTTACATCCATTTGGAGCATGATAAAGATCCGGCCCAGGTCGATGGGATTGAGCGCCGATAGTAACAGTGTGAACTTTTCCATTGGGTACTCGCTAAAACTGAAAAGTATGAGTAAGACCAGGCCGTCATAAATCAGGGAGAAATAAAACCAAAGCAAAAGTGTTGATCCGATGCCCCGGGCCTTATCACGTGCTTTTACAGAAGCCAAAAACGCGATAGAAATAAACACCAGGGTCAGCGCACTGCCGGCAAACAACAAGGCGATCCCGGTGGGGTTGAAGGCAAACAATAGTACCGGCACTCCAACACCGACCAGGAAAGCACTCAAAAGAGAAAGTGCGACACCGGTATACTCACTAAGCAATATCCTGGTACGGCTCAGGGGTTGTGAGGACATCAGCTCGATGAACTCGTATGAATTGTAATAGTGGATGGTAGTAAAGATCATGCTGATGAGAGGCACCACGATCAAAACAATATTGAGCAGGCTCATGATAGCCTTACTGTTATTTTCCTCCAGCTGAAAAAAACTGAGTGAAACAAGAAAAAGAAAAACAGTATAGGCTATTACGACCTTGCTGCGGAGTATATCATACAATACATATCTGGATAACTTTAACATAATCTCTTGTTTTTAGTTTCTTTTATCGGCCAACACTTCATCCACCCAAAGCGATTCACGTTTTGAATCGCGCATCACCCGGGCAATGGCCTTGCCGAGCTTCTCTTCCCCTGTCTCCTCGCGAAGACTGCCAATATCTTTCATAAAGATCAACCTGCCATCCTGCAGGTACATCACATCGGTTGTGAGTTCATCAAGATCGCTGAGGATATGCGAGGTGATCAGGATGAGTTTATTTTTTTTCTTCTCCTGCATGATCTTTTCTTTCAGTATCTCTGACGACACGGGGTCGAGGCCCGCTGTGGGTTCGTCCAGCACCAGCACAACAGGATTAAAATAAAAGGCCAGGGCCGCGCTCACCTTTTGGCGGGTACCACCCGACAGAGTACGCATGGGCTTTTCAAATATTGACACCAGGTTGAACTTCACCAGCAGGTCCGTGTCAAGCTCTTCTTCGGGTACCTTACGGATATCCTTCATCATCCGAAACAGATGGCCCACTTTCATATTGTCGGGGTAGCGCCCAATCTGTGGCATATAACCTATACGGCCCCGGTAGGAAGGATCATCCTTGATGAGTTTACCATCTACATATATATTGCCGCTGTCTGGCTTTACCATGCCAAGGATGGATTTGATCAGGGTTGTCTTACCCGAACCATTGGGACCAATCAGCGAAACTACCTGGCCTTTGTTGAAGAACGCGCTGATATCATCTAACGCCTGTAATTTCTTAAACTTCTTCTTTAAACTCTCGATACGTATCATAGCTTATTCGGCTTTATCATGGGTTTTGCATCTGCAAGGGTTTCTGGTGTGAGACTGGGGATCGCTTTTTCTGCTTTATCCAGTAACGATACCATAAAGCTTCTCATCAGGATAAGTGTGGTCGGGTTTTGCTCAACGATCATGGCGTACATACTCACCGGGTGATAAGGCACATCTCCAAAACCGTCTTTGTTAATATCATAGCCTTCGTATTTATCCCAGTAATTACTGCTGAACCTGTTGAGCATCATGGTACCGTTGGTGGCCACATCAAAAGAATTACCAAAGAAATTGTTTTGGCGAAAATTATTGTCGTCACAACTAGCCTGTACTTTCAAAGCCCAACCATTTGACTGGAATGTATTGCGCGAAATTTCGATCCGGCTACTCCCCTCCATATGTATGGCAACGGTATTCTGCACAAACCGATTGTGTTCAATATGACTATTAGAAATGTCTTTCAATAATATTCCATAAGCGCTGGGGCCCCAGTTCTTGTCGAACAGGTTATTTTCCATTCTCACTTCTTTACTATACATCACCGCCACACCGGCGCCGTTATTTCGAAAGGTATTGCCCAGGTAGGTATCGTTGTGGGAAAACATAAAGTGCAACCCGTATCTTACATTCTTCTCACTGATATTTTTACGAATGGTACTGGCTGTTACAAATTCGAAATAAATGCCGTCGCGGTGTCCTCTTATTGTATTGTTCTCCACCAGCATCTGGTCGCATTTCCAGAAATGGATACCATTTCCTGACAGATGCTCCGATTTGTTGGTACCTGTGATCGTGTTGTTGCGAACGGTGGAATGTGTAGAGTTCGCGAAATGTATGGCGAAGGATGCATTGTCGATCCTGTTTCCTTCCACAAGCACATTGGTGGCATCGATCACTTTGATCGCGGCAAAATCATTCATGGAGGAGTATCCTGCATTGGCAAAACGAATACCTCGTATGACAATGTCTTTGCCTGAAACCGTGAGAAGTTCATGTTTGCCCTCCCCGTCGAGAACAGCGCCATCCTGCCCGAGCAGGGCAATGCTTTTATCAATGATTATATTACCTTCCTGGTATACACCCCTGGTAATAATAATGGTATCCCCGGG
>JAEYVW010000128.1 GCA_023429365.1 Bacteroidota bacterium | reverse complement strand
CAAATCGTGTCTTTAAAGATCCCCGAACCCCAGATGATCGTACTTGGAATAAAAAGGAACGCTACGGCAATCGAACTGGTCAGCCTGGGATACTGCACTGCAAATGTGCGGAACAGCGCCCAGTAACCTGTAAAGGAAAGGGCGGCGAAAATGACGGTCGAGGGTAAATAGGTATTAAATGTCAGCAGGTTAATAACCGCGGTGATGGCTGAGACCGTGTAGCTGCTCGGGTCGCGGTACCAGCGCATCTGGTTAATGTATTGATATACTTCGGGGTCCTGGTAATGGGCGGTATGAAAGATCAGCTTAAACCAGGTGATGATCGAGTCGCCGAAGCTCTGGTTGATAACTTTTGCATGGTAAAAAAATGCTGACGTATCGCCACCCCGGTAATAATATTGATAGATCAGCCCGATAAAGATGCCCCCGGCCAGTTTGGCAGTGAAAGCAGGGATAAAGTATTTACGCCAGGGATGCCGGTGCGGGTAATGCTTGTTTCTGAAGCGGTAGGCAATCGCATACACCACCATTAAGAAAAATGGCAGCAACACATAATCCATTATCGTAATAAAATCGGCCCAGTGACGTGAAGCAATGTAAGGATTCATATAGGATAATTAGCCGCCCTCCGCATAAGCCCCAAAAATAGCCCAAATAATTAAAAGGAAAGGGAATAGCAGTCTAAGCTTTTACGTTAGTTGTAAATTATTATTGTGATTTTTGTAAGTAAAACAGGATTTATTTTATGTGCGGGATCACCGGAATCGTGACATTCAATGAAAAAGCCCGGGGCCGGCTTGAAAAAGCCAGGCCCGCCAATGAAAAACTTAACCTCCGCGGACCCGACGGAGGCGGGGTATTTATGAAGGATGCCTGCGCGCTGGGTCACCGGCGGCTTAGCATTATTGATACCTCGGATAATGCGTCCCAACCTATGTCGGACGACAGCGGCCGGTACACCATCATTTTTAATGGCGAGATTTTTAATTTTAAAGAGCTCAGGGACAAATATCTATCTGACAAGCAAAACTGGCATTCAGAATCCGATACGGAAGTGCTGCTCGAGCTGTTTATACGTCGCGGCGCGGATTGCCTGTCCCTGCTAAGCGGCTTTTTTGCTTTCGCGGTATACGACAACCAGACAACAGAACTGTTTCTTGCCAGGGATCGTTTTGGTAAAAAGCCTGTTCACTACTATCATGATGAAAATTATTTCGTCTTTGGCTCGGAAATGAAATCCCTGCTGGCTTACGGAATTCCCAAACAAATCAATTACACCGCTTTATACCAGTATCTTCAACTGAATTATATCCCCCAGCCGCAATCCATACTCGCCGGAGTGAGCAAGCTGCCCGCCGGATCGTATATGCGCCTGAAGAACGGGAAGATCAATATTGAGACCTGGTACGAGATCACACCCGATAGCCAGGCGTCATCCATGACCTATGCTGAAGCCTGCGCGGAACTGGAAAAACGACTCGACACTTCGGTGCAGCGAAGGATGATCTCCGATGTGCCACTTGGCGCATTTCTTAGCGGTGGTATCGATTCCTCGGTGGTTGTTGCACTGGCAAGCCGGCATACTGATAAACTGAATACTTATTCCATAGGTTACCGCGATAACCCGTTTTTTGACGAAACAAAGTATGCTAAACTTGTTGCGGATAAATACCAGACCAATCACACTGTTTTTTCGTTGGGTAACAATGATTTTCTCGAACATATTCATGATATCCTCGCTTATATCGATGAACCCTTCGCGGATGCATCGGCCATACCATTTTATATACTCAGCCGGCATACAAGAAAACATGTAACGGTAGCCCTGAGTGGTGATGGAGGCGATGAAGTGTTTGCAGGATACAATAAACATAAAGCGGAATGGCGTGTACGGCAGCAGAATTTGCTGAACAGCCTGGTGCAGATCGGCGAACCGCTTTGGAACGTGTTGCCACAAAGTCGCAGCAATAAAGTGACCAATCTATTTAGGCAAATGAGCCGTTTCGCAGAAGGTGCCAAAATGGGTGCGAAGGAACGTTACTGGCGATGGGCTTCGTTTATGACGGAAGATGACGCATGGCAATTGTTGCACGAGAACAAAAGAACTGCTGTTGACATAGCAAATTACAAACAGCTGAAACAGCATATCCTGCGACATTTGAAAGAGAGCGAAGCGCTCGAGGATTTTCTGCAAACGGATATGGAACTGGTTTTACAAAGTGATATGCTTGTAAAAGCCGACCTGATGAGTATGGCCAATAGCCTGGAAGTGAGAAGTCCTTTCCTGGATCATGAAGTGGTGGATTTTGCTTTTGGCCTTCCTACTCATTACAAGATCGATGGCAAAATGAAAAAGAAGATCGTTCAGGATGCGTTCAGACCTTTGCTACCCGACGCGATCTATAACCGGCCCAAGCAGGGTTTTGATATCCCGCTACAGGACTGGTTCAGGAATGAGTTGAACGCTTTTATTTTTGATGATCTGCTAGCCAAAGATTTTATCGAACAACAGGGAATATTTCAATTCGAAAGGATCCACATGCTGAAAAACCGGCTCTATTCCTCCAACCCCGGCGATTCGGTGGAAACGATATGGGGTTTGATCGTATTTCAAAGCTGGTATAAAAATTATATGATGTGAGGAAAGGAACTTTTGTTATCTCACTCGACTTCGAACTTTACTGGGGAGTAAGAGACCATCGCACACTAACAAATTATGG
>JAEYVW010000126.1 GCA_023429365.1 Bacteroidota bacterium | reverse complement strand
TGCGGGTCCTCGCGGGCGGTGGTAATTCGACACGACTTGAAACAAGAGTTGTGGGATCTGATGCCAACCCCTACCTGGCCATGGCGGCCTGCCTTGCCTCTGGCTTATATGGAATAGAAAATAAACTTACCTTGAATACACCAGCCACTAAAGGAAGTGGTTATGCAGATACAAAAAATGGTACGCTGCCTGCCAATCTTTGGGAAGCGACCCGGCAAATGAAAGAATCGCCAATTGCAAAGGAATTGTTTGGTGATGATTTTGTCGCCCATTTTGCCGACACCCGCGAATGGGAATGGCGACAATTTTCGAAAGCGGTAACGGATTGGGAGCTTAAAAGATATTTCGAGATTATTTAATAAGCTCCGAGCTGTGAGCTATGAGCAGCGAGCTGCGAGCTGAGGGAGAGTTTGGCAAGCACTAACTGAATTACAAAAATCCCAACTCACGATTCACGACTCACGGCTCAGGACCCACAACCTTAAAAAATAATAAATGACCCCCGATAAAGTAGTCCAATTCAATTTCCCAACCACCATTCGCTTCGGTGCAGGAGCGGTAAAAGAATTGCCGGGATACCTTCAACAAAACAATCTCAAATCACCATTGGTCGTTACGGACCCGGTTATCGCAGAGCTGGCATTTTTTAAAGGCATTGTTACAGATCTGCAAAATCAAAATATTTCTGTAGAAGTTTTCAGTAATATTCATAAAAACCCGGTTAAGTCGGATGTGTATAAAGGAACGGATGCCTGGGACCAAACAAACCGTGATTGTATCATTGGAATTGGAGGTGGCGCCGCGCTGGATGTTGCCCGCGCTATCGTGCTACGCGTAAATCACCGTGATGATCTCTTCAAATATGATGACCTTATTGGAGGTGATGTGTATGTCACGAATGATGTACCACATTTTATCACGATCCCTACAACCGCCGGTACTGGCAGCGAAGTAGGGCGCAGCGCCATCATCTCCGATGATGAAACACACCAGAAGAAAATACTGTTCTCACCCAAGCTGCTTGCAAAAATTGTTTTCGCGGACCCGGTGCTTACCATGGATCTTCCAGCTTTTATTACCGCTGCTACCGGGATGGATGCCCTAACACATAACATGGAAGCATTCCTGGCCAAAAACTATCACCCGATCTGTGATGGAATAGCCCTGGAAGGAATGGCTCTTATTGAGCAGTCACTGGAGAAGGCGGTTAACAGTCCAAACCTTTCATCCCGCAGTCAAATGCTGATGGGATCCATGATGGGAGCGATCGCATTTCAGAAAGGGCTGGGGGTTGTCCATTCGCTCGCTCACCCGCTTTCGTCCCTACTCGACACACACCATGGCCTGGCCAATGCGGTGAACATCCCCTATGGCATGCATTTCAATATCCAGGGCTTTGAAGAGAAATTCAGGCGTATTGCCAGAACTTTGCAACTACCCGAAGAAAAGGGCGAAGCAGTGGTGTCCTGGTTGTTTGATATGAATTCAAAAATTGGCATACCACATAAGCTTCGGGACATAGGCGTAAAGGAAGAGCATCTCGATACCCTCGCCGACCTGGCTATCGCAGATTTTGCACATCCGAATAATCCGAAACCCGTGACCCGCGATGATTTCAGGAACCTGTATTCCGAAGCGCTGTAGTGAAACCAGAAATTAATGTGGCGACAGGATCCTATTAGCAACACAAGTATGAAAATTGGTTTGACATATACCGGTGAAGAACGTAAGCACCAGAACTATGTAAACTGGCTCAAGGGCACCGATGATATTGAGATTGTAAAACTATCAGCAGAAGACAAGAATTTAGATACCCTGAATAATTGCGACGCGCTGGTATTATCTGGCGGAATTGATATCGACCCGGCGATCACTCGTGGATCGACTGATTATCCAAACCGGCCGGAGCGTTTTCAACCAGAACGTGATAATTTTGAAAAAGCGCTGTATAAACAGGCAATTGAAAATAATTTACCGGTACTTGGAATTTGCAGGGGTATGCAACTGGTAAATGTGCTGGAAGGTGGTACCCTGATCGAAGACCTCGGCACACGAAATGGTCGCCATAAAAAGGAAGGAATAACTGATAAGGCACATCGGGTAGAAATAAACAGCGGCACTTTACTTCACGAGATCGTCAACACAGAGAAGGGTGATATCAATAGTGCACATCACCAGGCTATCGATAAACTGGGCCCGGCTTTGCAATCAAATAGTGTATCCGATGACGGAACTATTGAAGGCCTCGAGTGGAAGGACAAAACAGGTAAGCCATTCCTTCTTTGTGTGCAATGGCATCCTGAACGCATGTTTCAATTTCCCGGTTCCCCCTTATCCGTAAATATCAGGAATCGCTTTATTGAAGAAATCAGAAAAACTATTGCAACAAAAAATGAAAATAATTAATCCAGCTACCGAGGATCTGATCCGTGAAATACCGGTTGATGACCGTACCGCCATCGAAGAGAAATTTGAAAAGCTGCGCAAAGGTCAGCCCGTATGGGCAGCCACAGAACTGGAGAAAAGGATCACGTGCATATCGCGTTTTTATGAGTTGCTGGAAGAGAAAAAAGATGTGTTGGCGTCCACGCTGACTATGGAAATGGGCAAACCTCTGAAACAATCATACAATGAATTAAAAGGCGCACGCAACCGGGTCCGGTTTTTTATTGACCAGTCTCCCAGGTGGCTGGCAGAAGAATGGATCA
>JAEYVW010000081.1 GCA_023429365.1 Bacteroidota bacterium | reverse complement strand
GGAAATACAAGCGAAAGGTATGAAGGAACTTCCTTTTTTGCCACCCATTTGATCTCATGAATATCTTCTTCAGTTTGCGGAGTAAGTGCCTGCTCACCCTTTGCGGTCATCGTATACCAGTGCGACTCTTTTAATATAAACCGGGTGCCTTCATGATATGTATGATAGGTGATCAACAGGGGCTTCTCGAATTTAACCTCCACTAACCCCGTTTCTTCCCGTACTTCCCGCAAGGCACAGTCCTCCAGTTTTTCGCCTTTGTCGAGTTTGCCCTTCGGTAAATCCCATTTGCCGCGGCGAAAGATCATCAGCACATCCTCTTTTTCATTTTTTACAAGTCCACCGGCAGCCTGCACCAGGGTGAATTTTTTAAAAAATGTTTTCTTTAAAATTTCCAGGTCGGGATGAAAGAAAACACCGGCATGAATTTTTTCCAGTTGCATTTCATGGATCATGGATTTTACGGTATGCGAATCCAGTTCATCGATAAAAATGGCATCGTCGTGATGCACATACGGCTCGATCACTTCGTCGATATTATCGCAAAGAAAAAGGGGTTTGTCGTTGAAGTAGATTTTTATGAACATGGGGATTGATGCTAGATACTTGATGCTGGATACTGGATACTGGATACTCGGCCTGCCCACCGAAGCTTTTGCGCAGGTGGGATATTTGATAAAAATAGCGGAATATTTCAAATGAGGATGATTTTCAAATGGATTTTTCGATAGACAAACTGTTCATGGATGTGTGGGGTTGGCCGGCATTTTTATTTGGTGTTGTGATGCCGGACAGTATTATAAACAGCATGCAGATTGCTTATCTTCGCCGCATGACAGATTCAAAAACCGTAGCGGAAAAATTACTCCAGGTCAATGCTGTAAAACTGAATTTAAAACAGCCCTTTACCTGGGCCAGCGGATGGAAAAGCCCGATCTATTGCGACAACCGCCGGGTCTTATCTTTTCCCTACGTCCGAGACTTTGTCAAATCAGAACTTTGCAATCTTGTATTTTCAAAGTTTCCTGATGCGGAATTGCTGGCAGGAGTAGCTACCGCGGGCATCGCCTGGGGGGCCATGACGGCTGACCAGCTCAAACTGCCTTTTATTTATGTACGTCCCAAACCAAAAGAACATGGCCTGGGCAACCAGATTGAAGGTTATTTTGAAAAAGGCCAGAAAACCGTTGTGATCGAGGATCTCGTATCAACAGGCAAAAGCAGTCTGCAGGTGGTGGATGTTTTAAAGCAGGCAGAACTCGATGTGGTGGGAATGGTTTCTATTTTTACATATGATTTCCCCGTGGCAAAAGCAGCATTTACTTCCAGTGGTATAGAATACCATTCTCTGACAGATTACCCTTCACTGATCAGCCTTGCCGCTGAAAAAGGCACTGTGGCCGCTCAGGAACAGGATATTTTGTTAAAATGGAGAGATGACCCTGCTAATTGGAAGGGAGTTTTGTAATTTGTTTTGACAAATCATACCAATGAAAAGAATAATCGTATTTGTTTTTTCCCTGATCGGTATTTCAGCTGTTTCGTTCGGTCAGCAAAAAGCGCTGGAAACCGCGAAGATCCAAACACCCAACGCGCTCTGTGAGGCCTGTAAGCCAAGGATAGAAACTTATGTAAAGCGTATCGACGGAGTGACCTTTATCAACGTAAATTACCGGAAAGGGGAGACCACCGTAAAGTATCTTACCGATCGCACCAATATAGAAGAAATAAAAACGGCTATCGCGAATATGGGATACGATGCTGATGATGTACCTGCCAACCCGGAATCTTATCAGCGGTTACCAAAGACCTGCAAAAAGGCCGAGGATGGTGGTAGTCATCCAAAACCGCGACAGGCACCACCCAGTCAGCCCGGATCTATCAATTAATTCATTCTTATTAGAAGCGCGGGAGAACTCCCGGACTAAAAAGTTCCTTTAGGTTTTGTTTTCCTATATAGTTTAAAGCGACATTTTTAAAGAACCCGGATTTACCCGCCCTCGCCGTTCCTGTAATTTTCAGCGTGACATCATCTTTTGTCGCACCTGTAAGCCCATGTTTCAGCACTTGCTTCATGTCGAGATTGAGTTTCACCGGTACCAGGAATTCGCTATTGGCCGGGATCTGGATCGTGGTGTCAACTACAAAATGACCCAGGTAAACACTGTCAACCCATGCATCACCTTCAGCCCGACTCAACTGTCCTCTGAAATTATTTGGATTCAGATAGCGGATATCCAGGGTCACGGATGCTGATCGCATGCTAACTGTATTCATGCTTACATTCTCAATGCCCCTGAATACGGGGTCTTTCATTTTTTTACAGGAAGTAATCAACGCCCCGAGAAGGAAAATAAAGATTAATTTTTTCATTACCAGTGCAAAATAATCAATGTCTGCTGGTAATATGGCTTTTCACCTTGTTAAAAACTTTAAGTTTATATGTAGCATAAAAGACCCCGTTTTGTCGTTATTTTATATTGTAAAACTGGTGGTTATGCGTTTATTATTCATTGTGACACTGTTTTTTTCAATCGAATCCTTTGGTCAGTGGAAGGATTTTATCATTGGTGTGCGTGGTGACACGCTCAACCGGGTCGATATGAATGGCAAAAAGCAGGGCCCATGGGTGATACACCAGGAGGCTTTGCGCGGAGAGCCGGGTTTTGATGAGCAGGGTTATTTTGTTGATGATAAAAAAGACGGGAAATGGGTACGCTTTTCACTGATGGGTGATAAGATTGCGGAAGAATTTTATCGCTGGGGTAGTCTCGATGGTAAGTCGAGGTATTTTACCCGAACCGGCGGCTTGTTGCGCGAAGAGAGCTGGCGGGCCATCGAACCGGGACGCAAATTCGATACGGTGGACGTGGTTGATGTAAATGACCCTTCAAAAGTGGTAGACCGCATCATTGTAAAAGTAGAAGGTCAGACGATGAAGCATGGAACCTGGACCTATTATGATCCGCAGTGGGGGTCGATTGTTAAAACAGAAGAATACTGGGTTGACCAGTTAAAGACAGGCGACAAGTTACCCGGTGCCGGCGATGATGACCTGAAGCCGATCGATTTTACAAGTACAGGCGCTGCCTCAGATACTACAGGTAAAAAGACTGTGACAAAGCCACAGGCCGTCCTCGACTTTGAGAAGAAAAATTCCAAAAAGAAAAAGATAAAGGTGAGGGACGGAAGCACCGGCTTATGATGCTATTATCCTGCCTGGAATAATGCTTTCAATTCTGCCGCGTCATTAGGTTTCATTTTTCCACCCAGGATAAGTCGTAGCTGCCTTCTTCTTAATGCACCATCAAATAGTTTTTGTTCTTCTTCTGATTCGGGAAGAATTTGCGGGACAGGGGTAGGCTTATCGTTGCTGTCGAGCGCAACAAACGTGTAGTAAGCCTCATTGCTTTTGTACCTGTGTTGTTTCTTCAGATCTTCTCCCCATACTTTTAGGTAGATCTCCATGGATGTATTAAAAGCCCTGGAGATTTTTGCCTGGATATGCACCACGTTACCAAGCCTGATCGGATTTTCAAATGAGATATTATCGACGGAAGCTGTTACAACAGCCGAATTGCTATGTTTTTGTGCCGACAATGCCGCGGCGATATCCATCCAGTACATCAGTCGGCCACCCATCAGGTTCCCAAATACGTTTGTGTCATTGGGCAACACAAGCTCGGTCATAATGGTCATACTATCGGAAGGTTTGCGGGTTGTCATGATACTTAAAAATTTGCCGCAAAGATAAGTCCTCAGCCGCATCAAGTATCCAGCATCTGGTATCCAGCATCTGGTATCCAGTATCTGGTATCCAGTATCCAGTAAACCGTTACATTTGCGCATTATTTATACCGTATGGACCCGCAGCCTGCCATTTCTTTTGACAATACCGAATTTGCTTTTGAATACAAGTCTGATAAAGAGTTAAAAAAAGCCCGTTTCCTGTTTTCTTC
>JAEYVW010000469.1 GCA_023429365.1 Bacteroidota bacterium | reverse complement strand
GTCAATCCCGACGACCTGGTCAGCCGGTATGGAGCAGACACCTTCCGCATGTATGAAATGTTTCTTGGACCAGTAGAAATGAGTAAACCCTGGGATACAAAAGGTATCGAAGGGGTACATCGTTTTTTGAAGAAACTCTGGCGTTTATATTATGATGATACAAAAGGAAAGATATGGAACGAAGAACCAGCTACAGCTGCTGAGCTGAAAGTTTTGCATAAAACGATCAAACAGATTGAAGAGGTAACAGAACGATTCAGTTTTAATACCGGCGTAAGCGGCTTTATGATTGCGGTCAACGAACTGACCGATCTGAAATGCCACAAAAAGGAAATCTTGCAACCATTACTTATCTTACTTACACCATATGCACCACATGTGGCGGAAGAACTTTGGTCGCGGCTGGGTAATGAAGGCAGCGTACTTGATGCTGCATTTCCAAAGTTCGATCCAAAATATATTCTCGAAAGCAGCAAGGAATACCCCGTTTCTGTCAATGGAAAATTGCGGACGACGATGAATATATCACTCGACGCATCGCAATCAGAAGTGGAATCACTTGTACTGGCAAATGAAGTGGTGCAGAAATGGCTGGAAGGAAGACCGTACAAAAAGATAATTTATGTGAAAGGGAAAATGGTGAATGTGGTAGTATAATGAAAATTTGAAAATTGGTCAAGGTTATGAAAAGAATCTGTTTTTTATTGGTCGCAATCTCTGTTTCAACGGCAGTGATCGGCCAGGAGTTAAACGTGATGAGTTTCAATATTCGTTACAATACTTCCCGCGATAGCCTGGATGCCTGGCCAAACAGAAAGGATTTTGTGGCTTCGCAGATATTATTTCATGAAGCACATATCGTGGGATTACAGGAAGCTTTATACGAGCAGAACCAGGACCTGTTGAAACGTTTGCCCCAGTACAAAATAGAGGGTGCGGGCCGTGATGATGGCAGGGAGAAAGGAGAATTCTCAGCAATTTTGTATGACACTACCCGACTGCAGGTGCTACAATCAAGAACATTCTGGCTTTCGGAAACACCAGAAGTACCGGGTAGCAAAGGCTGGGATGCACAGATCACGAGAATCGTGACCTGGATTAAATTCAAAGATCGCCTTTCTAAAAAAACATTCTTTGCTTTCAACACGCATTTCGATCATATAGGGAAACAGGCCAGGAAGGAAAGCGCGAAATTCTTACTGCAACAAATAAAGGCGATTGCGGGTGATATACCAGCCGTTATCACTGGTGATTTCAATGCCAAACCTTCCGAAGAACCCATACAGGTGATAATGGACAAGAATAACCCGCTTCGTTTGACAGATAGCAAAGAAATCTCGCAAACGCCACATTATGGTCCAAAGGGTACTTTTAATGGATTTGGCAGAAGTGAACGGGATGATGAACCCATTGATTTTATTTTCCTGAAAGGTAAATGGAAGGTTCTCAAGCACGCCACGATTTCACAGACCTGGAAAGGGCATTTCGCATCTGATCATTTTGCGGTGTTCGCGGTGTTGAAGTTGTAACCGGTTATTCCAACTTTCGAAGTCGTATCATGGCACTGCTGCCTTCGGTACTTTCCAGTCGCGCCTCATATCTTTTCTCCCCCACGATGGCTACCATATAAGATGTATTTGGGGGGATCGAACCGAGGTTTTCCGCTACCATGATCAATTCATTTGTATCATTTAATTCAGAAATCGAAAGCCTTACAGTGTAAGCCTTTTCTGTAAGTCGGATATTTTGGAAAATAAGCCTGTCGTTCAGGAATAGCGAAATGGAATCTCCGTCTATCTGTGCGTTATCATAAAAACGTAATTCGATTGAATCACCACTTACCGGGATCTCCGTGGCAAAAACTTTTTTACGCTGTCTGAATTTTTCTTCGATGGTCAAAGGTTTGAACGCGGGAACTGGCGGTTGATCAATCCGGGGTGCCTGTTTGGGAGGTTCTGCTTTGGTAACTTCTTCTGCAATAGGATCGCGCCCAAGTGGATTGATGACTGTGGCGGTCTCCCAGCCAACCGGTTTTTTCACTCCTGAGATCATCCCGATGCTGTCAATTATATCCGGGTCGTTTGCACCAACGGTGTAATTGTCGATAACAAAATCCCATTCATCGCCAAAACTGGAAACTGTTGTCTTGTCGAGGTCCACATCGCCGGGTTTGCTGAGCGGATCATCCACCCTGGATGCGGTTCCATCCAGCATCATGCGGCCATCGCCTGGGCAATTAAAATCGGCACGTGATAATAGCGGCATTTTTCCGGGTGAAGATATGCGGCCAGTTTTTTCTACCAGCAACTCATCATCCCACCATACGGCTTCGTTGGTTTGAGGATCAAAATATCCTTTGATGCTGTATCGCCTGTAATTGTCCGTGGAGTTATAATAATAGGAAGTGCCTGTGAGCACATCGCCATTCTGGATGATCTTGACTTCTACCTTTTGCCGGTCAATCTTTCCTTTCCATACGCCGGTGATCATTTGAGCCTGCATGACAGACACTGTCCATATAAGGTATAGTATAAAGAAGAGGAAGTATTTAAGTTTTCTCAAACTCTATGATTTGGTGACCATATTACTAACTGAATTCCGGAGAAATTATTTTGTGTCTTCGCCAGATTTTGGCTTAAAAATCAATGCAGTATATAAATTTAACAAGTAGTTAGGGGCTCACATTCAGTTAAGCATCGCTTTTACGATGACCAGCCATTCTTCTTCCAGCGAGATGGCGGGCCTGGTTTTCCTTGCTCTTCGATACCAATAGTCTGCATTCCAGGTATCGCCTTCCTTCCGATGCAGGTAAGCATGTATCCAGGCGGCATTTGCATCTTCAATGTCCTGGATGATCTCATGTGATTTTTCCCAGTCACCGCGGGCATCATACCATAATGAACGAAGATGCTCAGATATGCCGTCCGGGGGTGAGGACTGGCTTAGACTTTCTTGAAATTTTACAGGATCCATAAAAGCTGTTGAACGGTTGAAGTTAATACCAGGTCACTATGAGCGAGCAAACCCACTGTGTTCTCCGTGCTTGCTTTGTGCCCTCGGTGTCCCATATCCCCGCATCCGGGCAGTTTTGTCTGCAAATGCAAGTTTAGTCATAAAGCCGACACGAAAGACTTCAAACTATCAACTAAAGTATAAGGCTTTCATTAATTTTACCGCATGTCAAACCCCAACCTGAGTAAGGATAAGC
>JAEYVW010000454.1 GCA_023429365.1 Bacteroidota bacterium | reverse complement strand
GCTTCCATTCCCACCATACCGGGAATGATGGAACCATTCACCTGGCCGCAAATGCCATTTACGAGTAAACCATCAATTTCTGCAGAAGGCGCAACAAGCATATCGCAGGTTGATGTACCCATGACTTTGCTTAAAAAATAAGGTTCGATCTGTCCGCCCACGGCACCCATATGGGCGTCGAAAGCACCCACGCCCACTATTACGTCAGTTGATAATCCAAGTTTCTCTGCCCAACTCTGACTCAGCGTACCAGCCGGTTTGTCGGCGGTATATGTTTCTTGACAAAGCCGCGCGGTAAAGCCGGAAAGTCGTGGGTCGAGCGTACTGAAGAATTCATCTGGCGGGAAACCATTCCAGTCGTCAGACCACAGCGCTTTATGACCGGCTGCGCAGACACTTCTTTTCATTTGGTGCACATCCCCGCCACCGGTGAGTAAAAAAGGTATCCAGTCGCAATGCTCTACAAAGGAGTAACAAGCTTTTTTTACGCTATCATCTTCCCGCAACAGGTGCAGCAGTTTTGCCCAAAACCATTCAGAAGAATAAATTCCGCCGACAAAACGGAGATAGTTAATTGAAAATTTTTTCGCATGTTCATTGATCTCGGCTGCCTCAGTTGTGGCGGTATGATCCTTCCACAACACGAACATGGCATTCGGGTTGTTTTCAAACTCCGGCAGCAGGGCAAGTGGCTGTCCGGATTTGTCTACGGCAACTGGAGTTGATCCGGTAGTATCCACAGAAATAGCTTTTACCTGTGCCGCGATCTTTGGCCCGGCCTTCTGAACACATTCGCGGATAGTCGTTTCAAGTCCTTCAATATAGTCTAGCGGATGCTGCCTGAATTGTTGTGCCGGAGCATCGCAATACAGTCCTTTCTGCCAGCGGGGATAATAAAAAACTGAGGAGTTTATTTCTTCTCCATTTATAGCATTTACCAGCACAGATCTAACTGAATCTGTACCGTAATCTACACCAATAACATAACGCTCGTTCATGATTAATGTTAAAATAACACTTATAAACTGAAACAAAAAAAAATTCTGTATACCAGTGTATCAAATCATCGCAGCAAAAAATTTTACAGGCTAGTCACCAGCGAAAAACTTTGCCGGTAAAAAGCTCATAAAAGCCTCTACCGTCCGCTTGTATTTCCGTTTATCCAGTTTATAATAGTAAGCGCCGCGTTTTGAACTTTGTTTTTCTTTGTCTTTCTGTTTGATGATGAGTTTGGCATTAGACAATTTGCGGATGAAGTTTCTTTTATCAAGGTCGATCTGGTAAACTGCTTTATATAGGTTAAGTAATTGTGGAATCGTGAAACGGTCGGGCAGTAATTCAAAAAGTATGGGATGCAAAGCTGCTTTATACTGAAGTCTTTGGCGTGACCTCTCAGCTAAGATCCTGTGGTCAAAGATCAGCTTGGGCAGCTTTCTCAATGAGAACCATTCCGGACGGAAATCATCACTCAGTTGTTTTTCGTATTCATGTATATCTATCAGTGCAAAGTACACGACCGAGATCGTACGCTCCAGCGGATCCCTTCGGGGGTCGCCAAAGGCATGAACCTGCTCCATATATACATCACTCAAACCGGTAAGCTGTTTCAGTACCCGCGTGGCAGCCTGTTCGAGGCTTTCATTTCGTTGGACAAAACCGCCCATCAGGCTCCATTTACCTTTTTCTGGTTCAAAGCCACGGTGGATCAGTAAAAGTTTCAGCTCCTTTCCATCAAAACCAAAAATTACACAGTCAACAGCGACGGCCAGGCGTTCGGCGTGGTATTTTAAAGCCATAGCATGATTTGTCCCAAAAATAGAGATCATTTTTTGGTAATAGTCGATTGGGTTTTGACAAAAGCAACAATCAGGTTTTTTTTAGAGGGAAAGCAATCTCGTACACGTCGGCGTGATTGGACGATGCCAGCCGATTGTCAGTATCTTTACCTGGTTGTCGTGAAGAGCAATGGATATTTGCCTGAGGTGTGGAAATTATTGCTCATTTGTGATCCATGCCGGCCCTATTCCTTTTTAAGCATCAACAAATATTCCGGATTTCATTATATACCATTTAATGGCAAAAGATTTGAATAATGCATAGCGATCGTATGAATGCTTGTATTAAAAAATTATTCTATTGCCTTGTCGGCATTTTATCACTCCATTGCGGATCTACTGATCGTACGGCAGGGATGAAATTCGAAAGTCCCGACGGCTTTAATATGGGGAAGGCGGTGCAGCTAAAGCTACCCCTGGAACTTGATGAGATATCCGGCGTAGCCTATTATCCTCCCGATAGCTCCATATTTGCCATCAATGACGAAAAAGGATGGCTTTATAAAATTAGTAATGGAAGACGGGTCAAGCACTGGCCATTTTCAAAAGGTGCCGATTTTGAAGACCTTGTTTTACGAGACAGCATATTTTATGTATTGGAGAGTACTGGAAATATCCTGCGACTCTCATTTGATACAACTAAAAATGGAGCCTCTGCCATTGGTGTGCAACAATACGTTTTCGACCAGGGCTCGGGTGAGGATGAGTTTGAGATCGTTTATTGGGATTCCACCCGTCATAAGCTGATATTGATTTGTAAAGATTGTGATGCGGACAAAAAGCATTCATTATCCACTTTCGCCTTTGATCCTACGACGGGTAAATATGAAACCTCGCCCTTTAAGATAGACGTAACTCAAATAGCGAAGTCACTTGGAGAGGAGAAAATGAAGTTTAAACCTTCGGCGGCCTCCATCAATCCAAAAGACGGCATGCTTTATATCATTTCCTCTATCAATAAAGTATTAGTGGTAATGGATGTAAACGGCAAGCTGAAAAAAGCTTACCGTATAGATCCGGCAATTTTTAAACAGCCGGAAGGGATCACGTTTGCACCTTCCGGGGGCATGATCATTTCAAATGAGGCGGCTGATGTTGGTGTGGCTGACATTTTATTCTTTTCATATCATAAACGATAATCATGCGCGGGGTAGTTCTGATGATCTTTTTAATGGGCCTCTGTTATC
>JAEYVW010000442.1 GCA_023429365.1 Bacteroidota bacterium | reverse complement strand
CATTACCGGCACAAAACACATCGTCAAATACACCCCAGGTTTCCTGTACCAGTTTGATCCTGCCGTTCTCAAGTTCCTCCACGCTTTTCTCAGATATCATGTGCGGAGGAATTTCTGTTGGCTGATCTGGAAAACAACTCAGCCAGGGATACGCTGCAATGGCGGCACTGCCGTGACCCGGCATTTCTATTTCCGGGATCACTTCCACATACCTGGACTGCGCATACTTTACTACTTCCTTTATTTCCTGCTGGGTATAAAAACCGCCATAGCCTGTATTATCACTGCCTGTACCCGGATATCGGCCGATGATAGTTCCATTTCTCCAGCCACCTACGGAAGTGAGTCGCGGATATTTTTTTATTTCAATCCGCCAGCCCTGGTCATCTGTGAGATGCCAGTGAAAGGTGTTCATTTTATGATAGGCGAGGTAGTCAATGTATTTTTTCAGGAAGCTAACGGGAAAAAAATGACGGGTGACGTCGAGATGCAAACCCCGATAAGCAAATTGTGGCGCGTCATCAATAGAGACATAGGGGAGGGTTGGTTTTAAGGCCAGTTTGCTCTTTGCATCCGGCACGGGCAAAAGTTGCAGCAGGGTTTGCACGCCATAAAAAACACCCCTGGCATTATCGCCGCTGATCGTTACACCTTTATTGTTGATGACAAGCTGGTATGCGCCGGCTATAGGTCTGGCAAGCTTTTTATAATGGAGACGGATAATATTGGTACTGGTAGGTTTTTTTACCGTTTTTAATTTGAGTTTGTAAAACTGCTGGAGGTATTCATTCAAAAAGCTCGCGGATTGTTCCAGGCCCGAGCCTTCCAGCACAATTTGTGTGTTGGCATTTATATTGAATTTTGCAGCGATCCTGGGTTGTTTTACCGATGTGGGCTGGGGGATGATTGAAATTTCCTGCGCCACGGAAAAAAGAGAAATGGTGAGTGCGGTCAAAACAAGTGTTAGCCTCATAAATTGTTTTTTTTGGAATCGGCAATTTAAGGCATTGCAGGGTGTAAAACTCGAGAAACTTGAAGTCAAACGGTTGTCCTATCTCAAAACGGGAAGTATGATCGAACTGCTGTATGTCGAATCGTGGTAGATCCTGATCTGTGCTTTTTGAAAGTCTGAATCATCCGCCTCGTAGATATTGACAAACTTTTGCGGGTTTCTGTCGGCAAGCGGGAACCAGCTGCTTTGCATTTGGATCATCAGGCGATGTCCTTTTTTGAATACATGGGCGATATCGGGTAATTCAAACCTTACTGTCTCTACCTGGCCAGGTGTAAATGGTTCGGGATTTTCGAAACTGTTGCGATACCTGCCACGCATGATCTCGCCACGAACCAGCATCTGGTAGCCTTCCATTTTATTTTTTCCATTCTTTGATCCCGATCCGGGAAAAACATCAATGAGTTTTACGACAAAATCCGCGTCGGTGGTATTGATGCTTACTTTTAAGTCGGCAATCAAAGGCCCTGCAAGCACCAGTTCATTTTCGAGTACACCTGTTTCAAAACTTAGCACATCATCGCGGCTGGCTGCGAAACGCTGATCCGCGATCATATAATCTTCATTGCGGATTTTTTGTTCTCCACCAAGCCAGGGTACCGGATTAAACGGATCGCTGATATATTCGGAAAAGCTTAGACTTCGGTCTGGTTTGTTCCATGATAATGTATCGCCGTCATTTAGATAAATGGGTGTGGGCGTCATATTTACTGGTGGCCACACGTCAAATGTTTCCCATTTGTTTTTTCCCGTAAAGTAAACCGTAGCTTCCGCAAGCCCGGGATTTGTTGAATCCACTTCCAGGTAATAGTTGAAAAAGGGTATCTCAATATTTTCCTGGTACCATGTTGCCGTTTCCTCACCAAAACGAATATCGCCGAGGGAACTACCATCTGTCAGGGTCCATTGATCATGTGCCCAGGGACCCATCACGATCTTATTGTCTGCTTCCGGGTTTTGTTTTTCAATCGCCTTGTAAAGGTTCCATGCACCAAAACAATCTTCCGCGTCGTATAAACCGCCTACAACCAACATCGGCACCTTAATATTGTGCATAGCACGCCTGGCATCCCTTGCCTTCCACCAGTCATCATAATCGGGATGTTCAAACATATCTTTCCAGGACCGAACGCTATCACCCAAAACCTGCCGGGTCTTTTTCAGGGTTCCCATTTCAAGAAAAAACTTATAAAGGCTTTTATCAGGATAAGGAAAACCTGCCACTCCATGTGAGGATGGCCCCTTCCTTGGTTCTCCAAATGAAGCATAGAAGTCGAAGGCATCCAACAGGAAAAATGCGCCATTATGATGGAAATCATCGCCCATGAAAAAATCTACAACAGGAGCCTGCGGACTGACTACTTTCACCGCGGGGTGCATATCAACGGCTGCCATGGCTGCATATAGTCCGGGATAAGAAGTACCCATAATCCCTACACGGCCATTATTAGATGGCAGGTTTTTAACAAGCCAGTCTATTGTATCATATGCATCGCTGGCTTCGTCGACATCTTTATTTGATTTTTTTTCACGGATATAAGGTCTCACGTCCACAAACTCACCCTCGCTCATCCAACGGCCCCTCACGTCCTGTCGTACAATAATATAATTTGCGCGGGTATAGGCAGTCCGGTAAGAAGGCCACTGATACCTGCTGAATTTGCCTGGCCCGTAAGGCCGGCAGGAATAAGGCGTACGCATCAGCAGGATCGGGTGCTTTTCTTTTTGGTTTCGTGGAACAAATATGCTGGTGTACAGTTTTACACCATCACGCATCGGTATGTATTCTTCTATCTTTATATAATTCTGCCTCATCCAGTCTTCTTCCGACGGGACGAAGGGCATGAATGGCAAAACCAGAAAAAGAATATAAAAACCCCGGCGAAACATTTCCGATTGTCTTTTAGTTGTTAATTTAGGGTATTCGCTTGCACAATATAGGTTATGGCTTCAAACAAACAGATTATTGAGAAATTTTACACCGCATTTCAGCAACTCGACTACCGCACCATGCAGGATTGCTATAGCAATGATATCATCTTCAGCGATCCTGTTTTTTTGATCTTAAAAGGAGAGGAAGTAAAATCAATGTGGGAAATGCTCTGCCGCAATGCCCGTGATTTTTCACTTAGCTACTCTGATATCGAACTAATCGATCACGAATATGCCACCTGCAGCTGGACTGCGCGGTACACGTTCTCCAGGACGGGTAATAAAGTGGTAAATCACATCAAGGCGTTTATGCGCCTCAAAGACGGAAAGATCATTGAACACAGCGATGGTTTTCGTCTCAGCACCTGGGCTGCACAGGCGCTTGGGTGGAAGGGTGTCTTGTTTGGGTGGACCGGCTTTATGAAAAGGGGTATTCAAAAAAACGCCAGAAAAAACCTTGCTTATTTTATGCAAAGCAAAAACGCCACTCAAAACTAGCCAGGACCGGCGACCTTGGTTAGTAGGAAATTTCATGATTGAGTTTTGCTGGCTGCAAAACTCCGGTATATTCGATCAATAACCAACTACT
>JAEYVW010000431.1 GCA_023429365.1 Bacteroidota bacterium | reverse complement strand
AATTAGAACTGCCATTGCTCTGGTAAGCGGGTTGTTCGGTCCGGGGGATGAACACGGTACTTTCTTTTTGCTTTTGTTCGTACTCAAACCCTGCCATGGCTGGCACTGAATTCGTCACCATAAGTTCCGCTTCCGTGAAGTTAGAAGCAGCAAAGGCCAGGGGATTTAATACAGTGAAATTCTTTTTTGCCGGGTTGGGGAAGTGTATCACCTTTTTTTCCACCAGGGTTTCCTTGGCCTTTTCTGACATGCCGGTGGACAGGCGTCCCCGGAATACATCACGATTCCATGCTACGGGTGTAGTTGCAGCTTTGTGCTCCTGGAAGACCACTTCACAGGCAATTTTAAGTTCGGGCGTCATAACAGTAATGTTGACGGCACTAAAAACGAGCCGTGTCAATAAAAAAACCGGGGAAATTCGTGGGATATCTGGAGCGTGTGGGCTAGTGGGACGACTAAATTAATATATTCCTCCAGATTTTTATACTGATGCAGAATAATTTTTCGGATAGGCGGACAGGTACCCCAAAATTTGAGATAAAATATCCTAAATGCCGCTACTGTACTATGATTGGGGGACAGCGTTGGGAGAATGGCAATCTTTCCAGTACTCAATAATATTATGTATCACCCGTACCAGGTCGGAATAGCTGGAAGGTTTGGTAAAAAAACCCTGGATTGAGTTAGAATAGGCGTCAATGATACTACGCTGGTCTGCTGCGGTGGTGAAAAACAGGTAGGGGATACATTTCAGCCTGAGCTGCTCATTATTATGTATTTTTTCGCGCAGGGCAAAGCCGCTTAGTTTGGGCAGGTTTATATCAGAGATAATGATAAACGCCTGGTCATTGGTTTGCGTCAGGTATTCAAGGGCGGCCATCCCATCCTTGAAATAGATCACTTCATTGGGAACATTCAGTTCTTTAAATACTTCGCCAAAAATTTCCAGGTCATCTGGATCGTCTTCAATAATGATGATAGGACCGCTCTTATTCATGCAACAGGTTTGTGTTTTAAATCTATATTAATTATCATATGGTATAGCCAAGAATTGCGCCAGTATATTTGAAAATTTCTATAACAATTCAGAATCGTCATCGGCCAATGAAATTTTCATTTGCCTGAAAATTGTAAAGAAGGGAG
Source organism: Bacteroidota bacterium (assembly GCA_023429365.1). GTDB lineage: Bacteria > Bacteroidota > Bacteroidia > Chitinophagales > Chitinophagaceae > Terrimonas_B. Next base: position 2,411 of record JAEYVW010000431.1, on the reverse strand, counting down.
CACCCGCGAGTGAGTAGACTGTTTCTTCAAGGATACCGGGTTTATCAATTTAACATAATATAAATTATAGGAAAAATTCTCAATTTTAAGACACCGTAAATTTATAAGGATTTTTTGAACGGTATGCACCTTTGAAGATTCAAAAAATCCTTATAAATTTACGGTGTAAAGATAAAGGAAGTTTTCCCTATAATTTACGTTATGTGCCGCATCCGCTAAATGGAGCAGCATAAAATGACAATTAAAAAAGTAGCTACGTAGCAATATGGCAAGCTCCGTCAGGGCCTCCAAAACCCTGTCACCTTGCAATATTTAGGGGCGTCCTGAAGCGCCCCTTTTTTAATGCCTTTTTATACATAACTCCATTTAACATAACGTATTACACATTATAGGAAAATTTCGTACCTTTATAAATCCTAAGGATTCTGAGAATTGACCTCCGCCGGGCTATGCCCATGGCTTATCGGCGCAGGTCATTTTTTTATATGGATCGTCCAGCCCGGACCTGGTTGCACGCGGAATTGCTCCGCAAAATTTCCCATATTGACCGCCAGCGAAAAATTCATCAGGCTGTTCAGGTAAGCAAGCGGCTGACCGGCAGACACATCACCAAACGTATTGACGAAAGCCAGCCGGCCGGAATAAACAACTGAATCATGATATGAGATATTTACAAGCACCGAATCGCCGGTTCGGATTCCGGTACGCCAAATCAGGCTGTCCGGGATATTGGTCCAGACATTCCCGTATTGTGGATCCAGCACGGGAATATTGCCTTTTAAGCCATTCTCGTCAAGTACGGGAACCTGGTAAGAAATGGTTTGCCATTCGCTTTCCAAAACCGGGCCCACCTCGTCAAACCTGATCTTCCCGGAAGCCAGCCTCGCAGCCGTATACATATAGACGTCGCGCCCATGAAATGTAAAGGAACTACCAGAACCCGGCCTGCGATTAATACTTTCATCGATCTCGCGTACTTCCTCAATGCCCTCGAGCGCCGCCAGCAAAGTGATGGTGCCATTGTCCGGCGTTACGATATAATGATCCTTTTTTGTTCTGACGACAATCGATTTACGGCTGGTGCCAACACCCGGATCCACAACCGAAACAAATACCGTGTGGGCCGGCCAGTATGGTACCACCTGGCTCAGGCGGTAACCCGCTTCCCATATATTATACGCAGGAATCTCGTGTGTGAGGTCTACAATATCTAATGTCGCGTCTACTTCTTTTGCGACACCCTTCATAGCCGCCACCGCCCCGTCTTTCACGCCAAAATCCGTCTGTACTACCAATGAAACTCCGGTATTATTTCGTCTGCCACAACCCATTAAACAGGTTATGCAGGCAACAACGAAAGTCATTCTTAAAAGAGTCATCATTTTTTGTCGCTAAAGTTATTTATTTGCAGGCTATGAACCTGCGTGCACAAATCCTGAAAGAACATACCAAAGCCAACTGCGATATCATCGTAAACTGGATCGGCCATTCCCAGGATCGTTTCGACCAGCTTTTTGAGCTGTTCTTTCACGGGGACCACCGAATGAATCAAAAAGCAGCCTGGCCGCTTTGCAATGCCGCGGTCCAACACCCCGCCCTGATCAGAAAACATTTTTCGAAACTGCTGGGAAACCTCCAAAAACCCGGCATTCATGACGCCGTCAAGCGCAACAGTCTCCGCCTGATGCAGGATTTGGAAATTCCCCACCGTTACCATGGAACGCTGATGAATTATTGCTTCGACTGTATCATGTCACCCAGCGAAAAAGTTGCTTCTAAAGCATTCGCTTTGACAATTTTAGACAATTTATCTAAATATTATCCTGAAATAAGACCCGAGCTTCAAACCGTGATTGAGGAGCGCTGGAATTACGAAACAGCCGCCTTCCACAGCCGGGCAAAAAAGATACTCCAACGAATGAAAAAAGCGGCTGCATAATTTAGCGATCCAGGTCAATACACCAGCCTAACCTTGATTGTTTCTTTAACATCCTTCAGTAACTGTAGGGCTTTGTTTGAAAGCTGCTTGTCGACATCGAGTACCACATAACCAATATCCTCGTTGGTCTTGAGGTATTGCCCAACGATATTGATATTGTTTTTGGAAAGTGTGGTGTTGATCGCCGAGAGTACGCCGGGCACATTATTATGTATATGCAAAATGCGGTGTGAACCTTCCTGTGGCGGCAATGCCAGGGCCGGCACGGTATGCGAACCGAACGTGATCCCTTTTTCCAGAAAATTGAACAGCTTTATGCTAACATCTTCGCCAATATTTTGCTGCGCTTCTTCCGTTGAGCCACCGATATGTGGTGTAAGGATCACGTTGGGCAGGTCCTGCAAAGGCGTTTGAAAACGATCTCCGTTCTTTTCAGGCTCCCAGGGGAATACATCGATCGCTGCGCCACTGA
>JAEYVW010000353.1 GCA_023429365.1 Bacteroidota bacterium | reverse complement strand
AACCCAATACACTGATGAAGGAAGCAGAAATAAGAATCAGGCCGGCCAGATCGCTTTCCTTCCAGCTTTCGGAGATCTGGGACAACCGGGAATTGCTATACTTTTTTACCTGGCGTGATATCAAAGTAAAATACAAGCAAACCTGGCTTGGTATACTTTGGGCCGTTCTTCAGCCGGTATTGCTGATGGCCATTTTCTATTTTATCTTTTCACGTACGCTCCGAATCGATACCGGAACCAATTATCCCGTATATGCTTTTTCAGGGCTAATACTCTGGGGGCTTTTTTCATCAGGCATCACCAATAGCAGTGAAAGCCTGTTGACCAATGCGCCTATCATCCGTAAAATTTATTTCCCACGCATACTCATACCCCTGTCCTCGCTTTTAACAGCATTGGTTGATTTCCTTTTTGCCTTTTTTGTACTCTTTGTATTACTGCTCATCTTTCGCCAGGCGCTGAGTTGGACGGCATTGATTTATTTTCCCCTTGCCATTATCATGACTTTCCTGTCCTCATTTGGCGTGGGTACACTAATTGGTGCATTGAATGTGAAGTACCGCGATTTTCGGTACCTGCTCCCCTTCTCGATACAGTTTCTTTTTTTTGGTTCGCAGATAGTTTATTCTATCCATAACATTACTACTGGTTGGGCAAAATCATTTTTCTATCTCAACCCGCTCAATGGCGCCCTGGAGCTCTTTCGCCAGCCGCTCAGTAATGCAGTCATCTACTGGCCGGGTATATGTATCAGCCTCGTATCGCTTTTGTTCTTCATGACGGTGGGTTTATTTTACTTTAAGAAAACAGAAACTTATTTTGCCGACCTTGTATAAGCCATGAAACCGATCATCGAAATAAAACAACTCGGTAAAAAATACAGCCTTCGCAGCAATGAGAGTTATCTCGCCCTGCGTGACGTGATAAGCCAAGGAATAAAATCGGTTTTTTCTAATGGCAAAAGCAGGCATGAAGATTTCTGGGCTTTGCAGGATATCGACCTCAAAGTCGAAAGCGGGGAAAGGATCGGGATCATTGGGAGAAACGGAGCCGGCAAAAGCACATTACTTAAAATACTCAGTCGTGTGACCTGGCCTACCACAGGTGAAGCCATTATCCGTGGACGGCTGGCCAGTTTGCTTGAAGTAGGCACAGGTTTTCATCCTGAATTAACAGGGCGTGAAAACATATTCCTAAATGGTTCCATACTCGGATTGAAAAAAGCCGAGATTATCAAACAATTCGATGCCATAGTGGACTTTAGTGGCGTAGAAAAATTCCTCGACACCCCATTAAAACATTATAGCAGCGGCATGCAACTTCGGCTGGCGTTTGCGGTGGCCGCTCACCTGGAACCTGAAATATTGCTGATTGATGAAGTGCTTGCTGTCGGGGATATGGAGTTTCAAAAGAAATGTATAGGCAAAATGGAAGAGGTAAGTCAGAAGGAAGGACGAACGATACTATTTGTAAGCCATAACATGTCCTACATCACTTCCCTTTGCACAAGAAGTATTTTACTCGACCATGGTAAAATAAGTTTCGAGAGCAACCCCGCTGCAACCATCCAGACGTATTTTTCTTTGATCAATGCGTACACTGATCAATCGGGTGATGCCAACCGGCGGCCCGGTAATCAATATGTAAAACTACGTTCGGTAAATGCTATCAACAGGTCGAATGATATTACCGGAACATTCAGGGTGACCGAAGAAGTGGGGATCACGATGGAATATGAAGTGCTGGAAGAAGGCCAGACTCTCTGGCTGGGACATAATATTTACAATGAGCAGGGTATAAACGTTTTTGACACACATAGTGTGCAGACAGAATTTTATCGAAGGCCACATCCAAAAGGTATTTATACTTCTGTGGTATGGATACCAGGTAATTTACTAAACCTCGGAACCTATGTGGTAAGTAGTGCAATTTTTAACCATCTTAAAAATATAATCCATTTTCATGAACGTGACGTACTGACTTTTACGATTCACGAAGCGTTTGATGAAGTAACTGCCAGGGGCGACAGCGCCGGGGATTTCCCGGGTGTGATACGACCTTTACTGAAATGGGAGATCAAAAATATCTGAGCATGGCAAAAGACTGGACCGGTGAAAGGCTCGAGACATTTGTCTATAACGAAGTGACGATCGAACATCTTCACCGCTACGCGCTTGCCATGGAATATACCCGTGGTAAAACCGTGCTGGACATGGCTTGTGGTGAAGGCTATGGATCAAACCTGATTGCCCGGGAAGCAGAAAAAGTTGTTGGAGTAGATGTCGACGATAAAACCATTCAACTGGCAAAAGAAAAATACAAGGCCAAAAACCTCGAGTTTATTCGTGGCGATGCGGAAAATATACCCTATGCTTCCCAGTCATTTGATGTGGTGGTGAGTTTTGAAACCATCGAACACACAGAAAAGCAGGAGCAGATGCTAAGGGAAATAAAACGGGTGCTAAAACCCGGAGGGCTCCTAATCATGTCTACACCCGAAA
>JAEYVW010000038.1 GCA_023429365.1 Bacteroidota bacterium | reverse complement strand
GGCGTTTATGGCAAAGCGTCCCAGCAACCAGGCCTATAAGGAACTTTGGCTGGATAAAAAATATAACCGTGGTCCCCTGCTGATCGTCGAGATCATCCGGAACGTGCTTGGTTTAATTTTCCTGGGTCTTTGGGTCGATCAGCTGGTATCCACCCAGGTGGCCATCTTTGCCACGGTCGCGATCGCCATATTTGTGCTGATCATTTTTTCACGCAGGATTCAGAAAGTCTACCAGCGGATTGAAAAGCGGTTTGTAGCTAATCTCAATGCAAGGGAAACTGCTGCTGCCAATGATAGCTCTTTTGAAGCCCTGTTATTCAAAAAAAACGCCGATATTCAGACAGGTCTCGAACCCTGGGACGCACATATTGTTGAAATGGAAGTAGACCCTCATGCTGATTTTGCGGGCAAGACACTCATGGAGCTGGGATGGCGCGAACGATTTGGGATCAACATTGTTTATCTCCGGCGCGGAGAGAAAGTGCTTAATGTTCCGGGCCGCAACAATATACTGATGCCCTTTGATAAGGTGGGGATCATTGGTACGGATGAACAACTCCAGGCCTTCAAGCCAACATTTGACGCGATCGAAAGTATGTCGCCGGATGAAAAAAATAGTGTAGACATCTCGCTGCAAAAGATACTGGTGGATGAGCATACCAGGTTAAAAGGTAAAAATATACGGAACTCTGGTTTGCGTGAACGGACCAATGGCCTGGTTGTTGGGATTGAAAGGAATAACAACAGGATACTCAATCCCGACTCCACCACTGAACTTGAATGGGGTGATATATTATGGATCGTTGGTGATAAGAAAAAGATCAATAAACTGAGCCAGGAGAAACCTGAAAAAAAAGTAAATACCATGAAATCATATACTACACTTTCTGAGACCATGAACGCGTTGCGCGAAAAAGGTTATACTGAGGATTTCAACCTGCAGCAGAATTGTCTTGAGTGCCGCCAGGGAGCGTTCCAGGTTTTTGCAGATGAATTTAAAGTAGATGAATTTTTCCGTTTTGAAGGTGAGAGTAATCCCTCTGATTCCGCGATCCTGTACGCGATTTCTTCCGATAAACATAACCTAAAAGGTGTACTGGTGAATGCTTATGGTATTTATAGCGAGCCCGTGACGGATGAAATGATGCAAAAACTGGATTTACGCAAATAGCGGTTACATTTTTAAAGTAGTATTTCCTTCTCCCACATTGACCATTGTCAATGGATTTTATTGACCTTTCGCATTGGCGCCTGCCCCGGGCCCGGGATAGCTTTGCATTTCATCAAAATTGTTGAGATGCTGAACAGGTTCTTTCGTTATGCAGCCCGCCTGCAAAATACAGGTCTGCATGCCGCACGCTGGGGGATCGTGATTGTATTATTGTGGATTGGTGGTTTAAAAGCATTCAGGTATGAGGCGGCAGGTATCGTTCCTTTTGTTGCAAACAGTCCGACAATGAACTTTTTCTATAAATACGAAGCGCCGGAGTACAAGAAACACATGAATAAGGAAGGCGAGTACAAGCCGGAGAATATCGCCTGGCATAAAGAAAATAATACTTACACTTTTTCATACGGACTTGGAGCTTTGATCGTCCTCATCGGGCTGATGATCGCCATGTATCCCATTTGGCCCGGTGTGTCGGCTATAGGTAGTTTTCTCGCGTTTATCATGTCACTGGTCACGCTTTCATTTTTAATAACCACACCTGAAACCTGGGTGCCATCTTTAGGTGATACCGAGCACGGTTTCCCATATTTAAGCGGAGCCGGCAGGTTGGTCATTAAAGATGTGATCATGCTTGGCGCCAGTATCGCTACCATGGCACAGGCTTCCCGAAAATATTTGGAGAAGAGAAAAATGAGGTATTCAATTTGATTACTTCCATCTTCTGCATTGTCTGATACAAATGTTTCGTTCGTTGCAACATGAAAAAACGTCGTACCTACGGCACTCAAATCTTGATGATGAATTTTGCTACCAAAGCATCGCCCCGCTGGGGCTTGGAAACATTTGGTTGAATACGTAAAAAGGCGTTGATTAACGATTGAATTTTCTTCCCGTCCTAACGCCTTCCCGGCAAAAATATCGAACATAACACCGTACCTACAACGCTACCAAAACGTCGCCCCGCTGGGGTTGGGAGACAATTGGGAGAATAAAGAGGGAAGCAATGAAAAGAGATTGAATTTTCTTCCCGTCCTCCCGCCTTCCCGGCCTAACGCCTCACCGGCAAAAAACATCGAACTAACCGAATAAAGAAAAAACGCAATGATAAACGATTAATTCTCTTCCCGTCCTCCCGCCTTCCCGGCCTAACGCCTCACCGGCAAAAAACATCGAACTAATTGCCTGATGAAAATGTTTAATTCATTTATCAATTTAAAACGTAACTCCGCTGGGCTTGGAAATTTTTGGCTGGGTACAGAAAAACACAGGAATTTGTAAACGATTAATTCTCTTCCCGTCCTCCCGCCTTCCCGGCAACTGAGACGTAAAATAAAAATTAAAGTAGTACTATGGAATTAGGCTTATACACTTTCGCAGATGTACAACCAGACTGGGTTGCGGGCAAAGCAATGAATACACACCAGCGTATCCACGGTCTTATGGAAGAGATCAAACTGGCCGATGAACTGGGCCTGGATGTATTTGGAGTTGGCGAACATCATCGTCCGGACTATGCTGTGTCTTCACCTGCAGTGATACTTGGCGCAGCCGCTGCGATCACAAAGAATATTAAACTATCCAGCGCGGTTACTGTACTCAGTTCAGATGACCCGGTTCGGGTGTTCCAGGACTTTGCTACTGTAGACCAGCTCTCCGGTGGCCGGGCGGAGATCATGGCAGGCCGTGGTTCGTTTATTGAATCATTTCCTTTGTTTGGTTACGACCTGCACGACTACGATGAATTGTTTACGGAAAAGCTGGAGCTTTTACTAAAGTTGAATAAAGAAGAGCGGGTATCATGGAAGGGTAAACATCGTCCATCAATTAATACATTAGGAGTTTATCCGCGGCCCTTTCAATCTACTATTCCGCTCTGGCTTGCCGCCGGGGGAACACCGGCATCTGCTGTAAGGGCTGCCACACTTGGGCTTCCACTCGCTCTGGCAATCATTGGTGGTATGCCCGAGCAGTTTGTACCATTTGTCAACCTTTATCGCGATACAGCAAAAAAGGCCGGACAGGATATGGATAAATTACAACTGGGTATTAACTCGCATGTATATGTCGCAGATGATTCGCAGCAGGCCAGTGATGAATTTTATCCCACTTATGCAGCAATGATGAACAGGATCGGGCAGGATCGTGGATGGTCGCCCCTGACAAAAAAACAATTTGATCTTTCCAGGTCGGCCAGGGGAGCATTGGTGGTAGGAAGTCCTGCAGAAGTGGTTGATAAGATATTGT
>JAEYVW010000211.1 GCA_023429365.1 Bacteroidota bacterium | reverse complement strand
TTTCCGCTGGTGATCATCCTGGGTGGTATTGCTACTAATCTAAGTAAGAAACGTATTCCGCAGGTTGAGCAAAAACCATCCAAGATCAAATGGTGGAATTTCTGGTTGTTTGGGATCATCTTCATCGCTGCAGGTATCATCAGTGAAACGGCCAGGAAACAAGACTGGCCCAATCGTAAACCCATCAATCTTTTTGAAAATACCTATCGTATGGGCAGCCTTGTATTTGGTGGCGGACAAGTGCTGATGCCGATCATGTATGAACAATTCAGCATACGTCCACTGGCAGTGAAGGAGAAAAACCCCAATGTTGTTCAGATCGATAAAGAAGATATGTATACCGGGATGGGGATTGTGAGGGCAGTGCCCGGTCCGGTTTTTTCCATCGCTGCATTTACAGGTGGGATGGCGTTGAAAGATATGGGTAGTACCCCCGAACAAAAAACGACCATGCAATTGCTGGGATGCCTGATCGGCATGGTGGCGATTTTTTTACCAAGTGCATTGCTGGTACTTTTCTTTTTTCCGATCTGGAACAATCTAAAAAAATATGCGGCAGTTTACCGATCGCTCGAAGGTATCAATGCTGCTGTAGTGGGAATCATGTTTGCTTCCACTTTTTATATCATGAAGGATATTTCACTGATTGAAGCAAAAACGATCAGCGCCATCAATCTCTCTGTCATTATCGGCACTTTTTTATTGTTGAGTTATACCCGTATGCCCGCACCAGTGATTGTGGCGGCTTGTTTACTGCTGGGATATTTTTTTTAGAAAAATTTGTTGCGAGGCAAAATCTTCGGGATTAACTATGACCGGTAGTAATTGCTTTTATCAATTTCTTCCCGCACATTATCCGGTACCAGGTAGCGAATGGATTTGCCGGCCTTTACCAGTTGCCTGATATGCGTTGCAGATATTTCTAAGAGGGGAGCTTCAACCACTGTAAGTTGAGCGTTCACCTGGTTCTCGATTTCAAAACCAGGGCGTTTATAAACATAAACAGGGTAATTCCTGACTATGAATTCGTAATTCTTCCATTTATGCAAGTTTTGAAAACTATCACTTCCCATCACGACCGAAAATTTATGATCGGGATATTTTTCGGAGAGATGTGCCAGGGTGACGCTGGTATATGAAGGTTTGGGTAGGCCGAATTCTATATCAGAAACTTTCATTCGCAGATCATCTTCGGTAGCCAGTCGAAGCAGGTGAAGCCGGTCATATTCATTCAACAGCGAATGATTGATCTTAAATGGATTCTGGGGTGAGATAACAAACCAGAGCTTTTCAAGGGGAGTCTCGTTTAAAATATGGTTAGCGATGATCAGGTGGCCGGCATGAACTGGGTTGAAGGAACCGAAATATAATCCAATATTCATGTAATATATTGACAATCAATTAACTAGCTTCAACAATGATATGCTCAGCTTCATCGAGACGAAGACTTAGTACATATCCGGCCACTGAAATCGACACAGGATCACCCAGTGGGGCAATTTGCTCTACGGATACAACTTCCCCTGGCAGGCAGCCCATTTCCATGAGCTTCAAATGTAATTCCTGGCTGCCGAAGCTTTTGATAACCGCTTTCTGGCCGAGTCTTAATTCCGATAGTTTCTTATTCATTATTTTGAATTACGGCAAATCTAACATTGTATTCATTTCTTTGTTTACGAATTTTGAAATTATGCCATCCCAAACAAAATCAAATATTTATTTCTTTTTCCCGGCCGCCGTTACACTGCGTGACCGAACCCGCCTGAAAGAGTTCATCCAATCCATTTTCCAAAGGGAAAAGACAAAGCTCGCATCCCTGAACTATATTTTTTGTGACGAACGTCAGCTCCTGGCCATTAATAAGCAATATCTGGCGCATGATTACTATACTGATATAATCAGCTTTGAATTATCTCAGCCGGGCCAGCCGGTGGAAGGGGAGATCTATATAAGCACCGACCGGGTAAAGGACAATGCCATCTCTTTAGGAGAAACTTTCAAACGGGAACTCCACCGGGTGATATTTCATGGGGCTTTGCACCTGTGTGGCTACCGCGATAAGACAAAAGCCGAGATCGAAAAAATGCGTGCCGAAGAAAACTTTTACCTCGATAGGTATTTCAAGGGTAAAATTTAGATCCACAACACAATCCCGTGTAAATGGTATATCCAATTCTGGGAAATGATCATTTCTTACACGTCTACCTGAAATGTTCCACGTGAAATATTTGGAATTCGTTTCACGTGAAAAAATCAGACCCTGGAACCAAGCATTTTAGAGAGGTAGGCGGGATCACGAAAGGCATTAGATAAAAAATATCACTTTTCGGCTGGGGACTCGGTTAAAAACATGGCTCCCCAAAGAAAAATCTATGTTGAAGCCCTGATACAAACTACCTTTGCTCCCCATGTTTCCAGAATACGATGTTATAGTGGTAGGCGCAGGCCATGCGGGATGCGAAGCGGCGGCTGCGGCTGCGAATTTGGGCTCCAAAGTACTACTGGTGACCTTGATTATGCATACCATCGCCCTAATGAGCTGCAACCCGGCCATGGG
>JAEYVW010000187.1 GCA_023429365.1 Bacteroidota bacterium | reverse complement strand
CCTTTGAATCCCGTATCTCAATTTGCAAAGGATCAAATTGCACAATTTGGTGATGAGACCCCCATACATTGGATTCATCGCAGTGAACGTTACGGTGAAAAGCTGGCAACACCAGATGTGAGCGTAGCCGACCTTATCGGGGATATTGACCCCATCAAAGCTGCGAATCTAAAACTGAGTTTTGCCGACGAAAAAGTGATACACTATGGCATCATTCCCCGCAGCAACCGCAGCATTTTTGTGATCAATGAATTGCCCGATCTCCAGGCCCGGATACAGGTGGCACTGTTCAACATACTTGAGGAAGGTGATGTACAGATCAGGGGTTTTAAATTGCGGTTACCGCTCGACATATTGTTTGTGTTTACCGCCAATCCGGAAGACTATACCAACCGTGGTTCCATCGTTACACCACTAAAGGATCGTATCGAAAGCCAGATCCTGACACATTATCCAAAGACATTGGAACATGCGCTGGAGATCACCAGCCAGGAAGCAAACATAAGCCCTGATCAAAAAACAAAAGTGAAAGTAAGCGACCTGGTAAAACGCCTGATCGAACAAGTTGCTTTTGAAGCACGCGGCAGCGAGTTTGTAGACAAAAAAAGTGGCGTGAGCGCTCGTCTTACCATTTCCGCTTTTGAAAATGCTGTGAGCGCAGCGGAAAGAAGGGCCATCATCAATAATGAAAAGCACACGCAGATATGGATAGCAGATCTCGCTGGTATTATTCCATCTATTACCGGTAAAGTAGAACTGGTGTATGAAGGCGAACAGGAAGGACCTTACCAGGTGGCGATGAACCTGGTCGACAAAGCGATCCGAACACAATTCATCCAGTATTTTCCAAACCCTGATACCCTCAAAAAAAGAAAAGCTACGGGAAAACCATCATTGGCAAAAGAAGATGACAACCCCTATCGCCCTATCACGAGCTGGTTTGATAAAGGCAATCACCTAAATGTATCATTCAATACCAGCGATAAAGAAAAGATCATGCTGCTCTACCAGGTTGATGGTCTTCATGCATTGGTAAAAAAATATTTCACCCATGCCAATGAAACCGAAACCGCTTTTCTGATGGAGTTTGTATTGCATGGCCTTGCTTCCTATTCACTCATCAGTAAAAAAATATTTGAGACCGGGGTGGAATTCAAAGACCTGATTGGAAGTATGATGAACCTTGGCGCCAGCGACTATGAAGAGGAATTTGATGAAGAGGCATAGAGAGAACTAATAAATATTTACCTCCCTTTCAAGTTCAACGCCAAACTTTTCTTTGACGGATTGTTGTATCCTTTCACTGAGCGTAAAAATTTCCCGGCCATTTGCGTTTCCATAGTTAACCAGGACAAGGGCCTGGCGAGCATGCACGCCTGTATCCCCTTCTCGGAAACCTTTCCAGCCACATTGTTCGATCAACCAGCCGGCCGCCAATTTTACTGTGCCGTCTGCGTTCTCATAACCGGGAATATGTTCATGCTTTTTTTGCAACTTCAAAAAATATTCTTTTGATACGGTTGGATTTTTAAAAAAACTACCGGCGTTACCGATATCTTTTGGGTCCGGCAATTTGGAAGAGCGAATATTAATTACTGCCTGGGAAATGGCCCGGATAGTTAGTTGACTCACTCTCATATTTTCCAATTCCTGTTCAATGGCTCCGTAACTAGTATTAAAGACCGGCTGTTTACTCAGTCGCAGTGTTACATCGAGGATAATAAACTGGTCTTTGTATTTTTTCTTGAAAACACTATCCCTGTAACCAAATTCGCAGTCCTTCAGACGGAATGTATACTTCCCTTTTTCGTGAATATGGAAGGCTGTAAGTTCATGAAAGATGTCTTTCAACTCCACACCATAGGCGCCGATATTTTGCATGGGAGAGGCGCCCACACAACCCGGGATCAGGGAAAGATTTTCGACTCCAGCCCAGTTGTTGTCAAGACAATGAAGTACAAACTGGTGCCAGTTCTCCCCTGCTGCGCATTTGACATAAACAAAATTTTCGTCCTCCGCCAGTTTTTCAATACCGCTACATTCATTTTTCAAAACCATGCCGTCGTAGTCGCCCGTCAGCAGGATATTAGTACCACCTCCTAATACCATTAGGTTCTGCACCGGCAGGTGTCCCAGGATTTCCAACAGAGATTCGGTGTTGCGGAAACCGGAAAAATATCTCGCTTTTGCATCGATGGCGAAACTGTTATACGGCTTCAACGAAATATTTTCCTGAAATTGCATATTAATCGTAAGCAAGTATACTGCAAAAACATGACCGAAAAAACAGCCACGATACTGGGTGCAACCGGTATGATTGGAAAATACCTTTGCGAAGAGATGATAAAGGACGACTATTTTGATACTATCAGGTTGATCGTACGACGTCCTGTTTCCAGGCCAGATCCGAAGACTGAAGTCAAACTGGTTGATTTTAGCGATGCGGAATCCTTAAAGCTGGCACTGGAAGACACTAATACCCTTTTTTGTTGCATTGGTACTACTCAGAAACATGTAAAGGGTGATCACGACCTGTATAGGAGAATTGATTTTGATATCCCCGTGAGGGCGGCCCAGTTTGCGAAAGAAGCAGGCTGTGAAAAATTTATAATTATCACGTCCGTCGGTGCAGATGCTCATAGCAGGACATTTTATCTTAAGTTGAAAGGCGAACTGGAGAACGCCATAAAAGAGATTGGTTTTGAAACGGTTCATATCATGCAGCCTTCTATGTTGTTGGGTGAGCGTGATGAAAAAAGGACAGGGGAAAGGTTCCTTCAGGGTAGCATGAAGTTTTTATCGGGGTTGTTTGGTGGATCCATGCGGAAATTCCGCGCTATTCAGGGTCGTACTGTTGCCAAAGCTATGCTCAATGCCGCAAAGGAGAATACAAAAGGATTTTTCCGACATAGGTATGATGAAATAGTGAGGTTGAGTGAAAGGTGAATGATGAGCGGGATTGGGAAATAGTAGTTGGGAATCGGGACCCGATAGGCTATCGAGCTTGAGGATAGTAAATCAAATCGAAAAATAATCAACCTTACCGCCTTACGATCTTCCCGGCAAACATTAAAGATTCACTTACATGACATCAACATCTGCCACTACTACGACACTCCTGAAACGTTTATCCATATGCAAAATGGCTTCCTGTTCCAACAGATCTTTTTTACATTGCTGCAATAGCTTTTTATCTTTTGGCAGCTTTAACAGCAGTTCCATCAGGTATTGATTTCTCACACGCCCAACTACGGGTTCTGCGGGGCCGACAAGGTATTGCTCATACTTATTTTTTAATGCATTGGCATACTGGTGCGCAGCATTTGCTACAGTATCTTTTAACTTATGCCTGAAAGAAAGCTTGATGATCCTTGAAAACGGCGGGTAAAAGAATTGCTTACGCTTTTCGATCTCTTCGGCGAACATTTTTTTATAGTCATGCTGTTGAACCGTCAGCAATAGTGGATGAGAGTGCTGCGACGTTTGTATCAATACCCTTCCCGTATCATTTTTTCCTCCACCCGGCTTTCTCCCCGCCCTGCCGCTCACCTGTTCCATTAATTGAAATCCTCTTTCATTCACGCGGAAATCGGCAAAGTGCAGTAGCCCGTCAGCATCCAGTATCCCTACCAGGTCTACATGGTCAAAGTCGAGTCCTTTCACGACCATCTGTGTACC
>JAEYVW010000177.1 GCA_023429365.1 Bacteroidota bacterium | reverse complement strand
GCCTTGAAACAACTGAAGCTACAGGCGGTAGTAGACGGCGAGATCATTGTTGCAGGAGAAAATGGAATTTCCAATTTTAGCGACCTTCAGAATTGGCGAAGTGAGGCGGATGGCGAATTACGATATTACTTATTTGATCTGTTATGGCATAATGGATACTCCCTGGTGGATCTTTCACTTGAGGAGAGAAGAGCAAAGCTTCTCTCAATTATGCCAGAGCATCCTTTGATACATATTAGCAAAAGTTTTGAGGCTACAGGTACAGAATTTTATGAAGTTGCCCGACAAATGAAACTGGAAGGTATCATGGCAAAGCGCCGTGACTCAGTTTATACGGAAGGTATTCGTAGTAAAGACTGGCTCAAGATAAAAATATCAAATAGACACGAGGTTGTGATCGGCGGATATACACGAAATGAAGGAAGTTCGAAAGCTTTCAGTTCTCTCCTGGTAGGGGTATTTGATAAAAGTCGACTCATGTATACGGGCAAGGTAGGTACAGGCTTTTCTGATAAACTGCAGAAGGAAATGATGATGAAGTTCAAAAAGCTGGAGCGTAAGAAAAATCCTTTTGATATAGAGCCTGATATCAATAAGCCTTCGCGGTTCAGGCCGAACCCGCCAGTCGCGAAAGCAACATGGCTCAAGCCGGAATTGGTATGTGAAGTTTCATACACTGAAATTACCAGTGATGGTGTAATGAGACACCCCTCGTTTGAAGGTTTACGTAATGACAAGTCGGCGAGGGAGGTAAAAGCCGAAATACCGGTTGACGTAGGTCCAACTATTCGATCCGCACCACGCCTTAAACAAAAGATAGTAACGAAAAGTGCTGGCAAAACTTTAAAAACTTTAGTTAACCCCAGCGAGAAACAACAGACCAGGAAAATAAATGGTAAGGAGCTAATATTTACGAATCTTGATAAATTTTACTGGCCCGTCGATAAAATACAAAAGCGGGATGTGATAAATTACTATTACCAGGCCGCGCAGTATATATTGCCTTACATGAAAGACCGTCCTCAGTCCTTAAACAGGCATCCAAATGGAATAACGGGAAAGAGTTTTTACCAAAAAAATGTTGCGGATAAATTCCCAACCTGGATAAAGACACATGACTATAAAAACACGACAAAAGCGGGTACCAAGAAGTTTTTTGTATGCACAGATGAAGCTCATTTGCTTTATATGGCTAACCTGGGTTGCATTGAAATGAATCCCTGGCACAGCCGTATACAAAGTCCATCTAAGCCCGACTGGTGCATTATTGATCTTGACCCGGATGATAGTAATACGTTTAAACAGGTTATGGAGGTAGCAAGGATTATTCATCAAATCCTAATATCGGTTGGGGTGGTCGCTTTTATTAAAACTTCCGGATCGACCGGACTCCACATTTACCTACCGCTGGATGCCCGCTATGATTATGAGCAATCGAAACTTTTAGCGCATCTTCTTGTTTCCATCGCGTATCGGGAACTTAGTGATTTCACCAGCCTGGAACGAACGCCATCAAAGCGAAAAGGCAAAATATACCTCGATTTCCTCCAAAACAGATCCATTCAAACCATTGTTGCTCCTTATTCCCTGCGACCGAAGCCGGGTGCAACTGTCTCGATGCCGATAGACTGGGATGAATTGAAGCCTGGCCTGAAGATATCAGACTTTACTATTTTTAATGCTGTAAAAGAGATGCCTCAAAGAGATTCCCTGTTTAGAGAGGTACTCGGAAAAGGCATTAATTTGCTTACTGTTATTAAAAAAATCGAAAAGTTATGAGCGAGGACAAAATATTTGATATAGAGTTTGAAAGCAATGGTCGTCGATACTCGGGCTGGGTTAACCCATCCGAAGAGTTCCAGGAGGATGGTCTCCCGGTATCATCACATGTAGTTTTAGATAATGTATCGTTCGGATACCTTTCATTCAATAACGGAAATTGGTCTGTCAACGAGGAGCGGCCGTCCGAACTGGTGCAGGCAGTAGGGGAACAGATCCGTCAGAAATACAAATCATCAAATATCTAAAATGCCGGTACCAACTGAGATTATCGGCATTGCAGCCGGCATATGTACTGGGATAGCGATGCTGCCCCAGCTTATTAAGATTATACGCGAGAAAAAAGCCGAAGACATCTCATTTGTTATGCTTTTGGTGCTGATTGTAGGCCTGGGAGGATGGGTATGGTACGGGCTGCTCAGGGAAGATTATCCAATCATTATAACCAACGCATTTTCCCTGCTGGTGAATTTTGCAATTGTCTATTTTAGCTACCGGTATCGTCAGAAAAAGAATTGAATGAGCTACCCTTTTTCTGATTCTCCCATAAAGTGGGGAAATATTTTCCTTTCATATCGACACTAAGAAGAATTCTCCGCCTGTTTATACCCGTTTTATTTTACTTTTTTATCATGGGCATATACTTTGATGTTTATAATAGGTATTCATTCTGAAACATTCAAAGTCATTTAATTAGTGTATGCAATCCTCGATGACACCGGAATTTCTGGAAATGCTACGGGCAGAACTTCGTGAGCTTGACCGGCAGTATGTAAACATTGGACGTAAGAAACTGCGGCCGAGTCAATGTTATCGCATAGATGTGAATCCTTTACATTTATTGTTTAATACAAACTGCCCCGAGGAGTTGAAACGAAAGCTCGAAGCCATTGTTTCCAAGTATACCAGCACTGATGAAAGTAGCACATAAAAAAAAAGAGAAACCGGCTACAATTGCGGATCTGCTAAGCCTGGGGAAGTCACTTGAACAGGATTCTAAGCTCCAGGACGCAGTTGTTGCTTTTGAAAACGTTATTTCTCAGGATCCGCTCAACGAGTTTGCTTTTGACCGCTTAATGATTATTCACAGAAAACTAAAGCAGTATCGAAAAGAAGTCGCGGTCATTCGGAAAGGGATCAGCAATTTTCGAAAATTCTTTCGGTCTGCTTCGCGTCTTACTATTAGTCGACGGGTTGCATCTTTGAGCAAGTCACTTTCACAATCGCTTGGATTGACCGATAAGAAGGGGAAAGAAATATATGAGCGGCAACCGATAGGGCGCTGGCGAAAGCGTTTGCTGGCTGCGGAACGCCTGTCTAAACGATAAGCTTCTTTTGTGAATCAGGTTTGTTGTCAATTAATAAAGGTTATAGCCTTTGCATACTAATTGTCTCTATATTTAATAAGCAGTTGAGAGAATAATCCCCTTTTATATTAATTAATTTTCACATAATCGTAATATGGTTTGATTTTTTGATTGAGGAAACTGCCTTTGGATTTTGATGATTTCAATTGTTGATAGGTTTTTTCCGGTACATTTTTGTAGTCGTAGATACGGCCCGATAAGAACACTATACGCAAAGTAAGCGTATCGGCATAGTAGTGGTATTGCGATATGACGCTTGAAGGCATAGGCAGGGTATACGATGAGATATCTAAAAATTTGTGCCAATGCGATTCGTTCCACGATGGTGCTGTTTTGGTTTTGGGCTCGTATTGTAAATGATCTTTAATTTTAAGTTAGTATTGCCTGTTAATCGGGCATTTTTAGAACCAGGCTAAAAAAACACAGCATGACGTCGCCATTGAAAATTTTAATGCTTGAAGACGACCCCACGGATGCTGAAATTGTGCAGTGGTCATTGAACGATGCTTTTCCCTGCCAGTTCCAGGTAGTAGCCAACAAGGAAGCTTATTTCTCTGCACTTGAAGAATTCAGGCCGGATCTGGTTCTCGCAGATAATGCGTTGCCGAGATTCAGCGCCAGGGAAGCCCTGGAAGAATTGAATCAACGCTCACCTGGGATACCCTTCATTATGGTAACAGGTACTGTTTCAGAAGAATTTGCTGCCAGTATCATTCGTCAGGGCGCAGATGACTATATTCTAAAAGACCGTCTGGCCAGGTTACCATCAGCTATAAAGTCGGCTATAGGCAGAAAGCGATCCGAAACTGCGATCCGCCAAAGTGAGGAGGTGAGACGCCTTATCATGAACGCGGCGCTCGATGCCATAATATGTATTGATCCCGACGGTATTGTTACGGTCTGGAATCCTAAAGCGGAAAGAATGTTTGGGTGGCAGGAGTCAGAGATGCTGGGAAGATTATTGGAAGAGACGATCATTCCCGAAAAGTACAGGGAGGCACACCGAAATGGTATGAACCGTTACCGGGAAACTGGTGTCGGACAGTTAATAAACAGGCCTACGGAAATCACTGCCTTGCATCGTTCTGGCCGTGAGTTCCCTATCGAACTTTCCATTGTGCCTGTTAAAAATGGGAAAGAAGAATTTTTTTGCGCGTTTATCCGTGATATTACAGACCGGAAGAAGGCACAGGAAAAGCTGAGCCGTTCATATGAAGAAATCCGAAGGCTTGCTTCCCATCTGCAGGATGTGAGGGAGGAGGAAAGATTAATTATAGCCCGCGAAATCCATGATCAGCTTGGGCAGCAGTTAACCATTATGAAAATGGACATCAGTTGGTTGAAAAAAAGACTGGACCTCCGGGACAATGAACTGGCAAGTGAAAAAATTGAGTCTTTGCATAGCAATATAGATGATACCATTAAAACAGTTCGTAAAATAGCTGCCGATCTTCGTCCAGGTTTGCTGGATGATCTGGGTCTTGGGCCTGCTATTGAATGGCATATAAACGAGTTTGAAAAAAGGACTGGGATTGAGGTCGATTATGAAGGGTTAAATGAAGAGATAGAATTATCGATGGCATATAAAACAGGCCTGTTCAGGATCGTGCAGGAAGCTTTGACAAATATCGCAAGGTATGCCAGCGCCCGGCATGTAACGGTACGTTTGCAGAAAGAGGATGAGCAACTTTCATTGATGATCCGTGATAATGGAATTGGTTTTGATAAGGAGAAAGTTTATGCAAAAAAAACGTATGGTATTGTAGGTATGCGTGAGCGTACTGCCATGATGGGAGGAAAGTATCATCTTGAAACAATTCCTGGCATGGGTACAACGATTTTGGTCCAGGTTCCGCTGGTTCCAAGAATGGCGACTTAAACTGGGTATTATTTCCACGGGCAGGGGATCACGCCGGTTGATCTTTTCGTGCCACGGAGTATCATCGAAAACTCCCATGTATTAGGCCTCCGGGCTGCTTCATTTAGTTTTGAGGTTGTAATATCATAGCTGATCCCAAATTGAAGATCTTTATAGGCCATGCCAATATAAGGGATTACCGCATTATCTGACCAATACCATATACCCGCTGTCAATAAAGTCTGCGCAGCATCTCCCAGGAAATATCCCAATGCTGTTCCGACAGAAAAATAGCTTGCTTTTGCCTGGTATTGATAGATACCATTTGCGTTGATAATAAGCTGATCATTCAGGTATCGCTCATAGTTGGCGTGGGCTACTTTTCGTATGGCGAGTACTTGCTGTTCATCCTTTAAAAAGGTTTGCCTGGGCTTATTAAGATGAAATGCAGCTAGCCCGATATCAAAATTACTTTGTTCAGAGGTGGCGCTGTAAGTGATACCGGCGCTGGCGGAAACATAGGCTTTCATATTTGACAGGGCGGTTTCCCCGGTAGGAAGGTTGCGGTTGAAGCCAAATCCTGTAAACTGTTCTTCAAAATCGATCCTGCTAAAGTCAATACGCCTGTGGCCATAAATAGCTCCAAAGCCGATTCCCAGTCTTTCTGTGTAATACCCTTCTGTCAGTTTAACATTATAGGATAAGTTCAGCGAACCATAAGAACTTTTAACCACACCACTCATCGCGTGATCGAACATCAGCATTCCTCCCAGTCCGATAAAGTTGTTCTCCGGCATATTGGGGGCTTTGTTTTGCATGACCTTGGTGTCAAATGATACTGTCCCGGTTACGTAGGGGCTGGCGGGTCCGATCCATTGATCCCTGAGATTGGTGATCAGGCGCCAGTCTGAATTGATATTGGCTGTTAAAGCGGGGTTTATATTTAATGGGGAGGAAAAAAATTGGGAAAAGGCCGGATCCTGCGCCCGAAGGTTTGCGGTCACAAGAAACAGGCAGGTTATCAGAATGCAGCATTTCATTGTTTTCATAACTCCAAATTTTTATCTTAATAGAATAGAGTTACCGGAGCGTTTATAATATTTACCGTCGTTACCTGTTGCTTCCAATGTCCAGGTATAGGTATCTGAAACCTGCGGCTGACCTTTGAATATGCCATCCCAGCCTTCACGGAGTGTATTGGTTTCAAATACCAGTTGTCCCCACCGGTTGAAGACACGGAAGTATTTCAGGTCTTTAATATTGACGGGTATTGGGAATAATTTATCATTGTGACCATCGCCATTTGGTGTCCAGGCTTTTGGTACAAATATGCCAGACTCATCGGGTGGTATATTGTCAAGAACCCTCACCAATACAGTATCCACGATTGCGCAACCCGTGGTTGGCGTAATTTCTATGGTATATTCAATATCCCGGTCATAAGTGAAGGTTGGATTAGCTGATGAGTAGTCATTCAATCCAAATTTCGGATTCCACTCATAACTATGTCCTGTTCCCAGGTTGCGGGCCGTTAATTGCACCGGTACATTTGGACCAGTCACGACAGTAGTATAACGCTGACCAGGCAAAGACTGTGTTACCGTTAATATAAGTGTTGCTATCGAATCGCAACCTGTATTGCTGGTCAGTGTTACATTATAGGTTCCTGCCGAATTGAAACTATTTCCGTTCCAGGTATAGGGCAGCTGGTCAGCACAGATCGTTACAGGTGTTGAACTGGTTAATACGGGATTAACAGTAAGCACGAGCGTTGCTATTGAATCACAACCCGAACTGCTTGTCAAAGCCACATCGTAAGTTCCTGCTGCGTTGTAACTGACACCGATCCACGAGTATGGAAGCTGGCTAGCGCAAATATTAACTGTGGTAGTCGAAGTCTTGACATCAGTTACTGACAATACCAGTGTGGCCACCGAATCACAACCAGCACTGTTTGTCAAATTCACGCTATAAGTGCCCGCAGCGTTGAAACTATTTCCATTCCAGGTGTATGGAAGTTCATTTTCGCATATTGTTATGGCGGTCGAACTCGTCGCAGCCTCGTTGACTGTTAATACCAATGTTGCAATAGAATCGCAACCGGCCGAACTTGTCAGAGTTACATCGAAAGTGCCAGCGGCATCGAAACTGGTACCATTCCAGGTATATGGAAGCTGGTTTGAACAAATTGTTTCGGTCGTGGTACTTGTGAGTACTGGGTTAACGGTCAGAACGAGCGTTGCTATTGAATCGCATCCCGCACTGCTGGTAAGCGTTACGTCGTAAGTACCTGCCGCATCGAAGCTGGTTCCATTCCAGTTGAATGGAAGTTGATTTTCACAAATTGTTTCAGTGGTGGTACTTGTGAGTATCGGGTTTACGGTCAATACCAGTGTTGCAATGGAGTCGCATCCCGCGCTGCTTGTCAGTGTTACATCGTAAGTCCCCGCTGCATCGAAGCTGGCGCCGTTCCAGGTGTATGGTAGCTGACCGGTGCAAATGGTTGTATTTGTTGTTGATGTCAACACATCATTGACCGTCAGCACCAATGTTGCTATTGAATCACAACCAGCCGAACTTGTCAGAGTTACGTCGTAAGTACCTGCCGCATCGAAGCTGGTCCCATTCCAGTTGAATGGAAGTTGATTTTCACAAATTGTTTC
>JAEYVW010000166.1 GCA_023429365.1 Bacteroidota bacterium | reverse complement strand
GTGGTCGTCCACTACAACTGCCAGGTGGTAAGTAGGCATCCCGTCTGCTTTTAGCAGTACTTTGTCATCAACCGTGTTTGTGTCGAAATGAACTTCACCGCGGATCATATCAGTGAATGAAATCGTTCCGTTTTCCGGTATTTTGATGCGTATCACGTGCTGGGCACCATCGGAGAGTAGTTGTTTTGTTTCAGCCGCTGATAGCGTTAGTGAATTGCGCATTTTCTTTCTTATCGTACTGTCGTATTGCGGTGAAGGGTTCTCATCCGTTTTAAAATCCTGCCGCATTTTTTCCAGCTCTTCGGTTGTATCAAAAGCATAATAGGCGTGACCTTTATCTACCAGTTGTTCTGCATAGTCACGATAAAGGCTTTTTCTTTCGCTTTGGCGATAGGGACCGTAGTCACCACCATGCACAGGGCTTTCATCGGGCACCAGTCCCAGCCATTCCAGGCAATCAATAATATATTGTTCCGCGCCGGGCACATAGCGGTTTTGATCGGTGTCTTCGATCCGCAAAACAAAGCTGCCCTCATATTTTTTTGCAAAGAGATAATTATATAATACTGTTCTCACACCACCCAGGTGCAGACCGCCGGTAGGACTCGGCGCAAAACGAACGCGCGGTTTGGTTGTCATAGCGCTGCAAAGATACAGTTGAGGGTTGTAATGTGATTGGTAATTGGTAATCATTGCTGTCCGGAATTAAAATTAAAAGTGTTATAGAAGCCAGGACTAGCACGACTTTAATGGATTTTCCTCTTATAGAGGCTTTGCCTTATTTCCGGGAATCTCCCAATGGTGATGAGACGCTACGGGCACAACGAGGTGTATAGCCATTTTGTTTCATGACCTGCTTTCCATAGCAGGTTTTTTTTGGAACACATAGGAACAATAGAAGCATAGTTAACAAAGTGGATTACTATAATGAATTACTATGTTTTATCTGTCCCTATGTCCCTATTGTGGTTCAATGGGGTCTTGAACCAAAGTGATCAAAATATAAATAGTAGGTTTTTGAGGCCGGAAATTCCCGGACAGCAATGATTGGGAATTGGGGGTGTCCCCAGGTCCATAAAACGTTTTGCCTTCCGTCACAAGTTCAATAGGACTAAAACTTCCCGCCTTCCCTTCTTCCCGGCCAAAAAAACTCGTAGTGTATCCTTCCAACTAATCCCAATTTCCCTCCTCCTCTGTACCTTGTGCTTCATGAGATATTTTGTAAAAACTCCCTGGTGGCTTAAGAAAGTCTATTCATCTTATATATGGAATATTGACAGCAAGGAGAAAGCCATCTATCTCAGTTTTGATGATGGTCCGCATGCGGAAGTAACCGCATTTGTGTTGGATGAGTTAAAAAAGTACGATGCCAAAGCGAGTTTTTTTTGTATTGGAAAAAATGTCCTGGCCGAGCCACAAATGTACAGGCGTATACTTGACGAGGGACATGCTGTAGGTAATCACACGCAAAACCATTTGAACGGATGGAAGACAAAAGATGATGTATATCTTGCGGATGTACGTGAAGCGGGCAAGTATATCGATAGTAATTTGTTTAGGCCACCTTATGGACGCATCACTTCATTCCAGGCGAGGAATATAAAGCAGGCACTAAAAAAAGATGATGTGAAGATCATCATGTGGGATGTAATCAGTGGAGATTTTGATCAAACCCTGACAGCAGAAAAATGCTTACATCATGTAATATTAAATGCAAAGAAGGGATCAATCGTTGTGATGCATGATAGTGAGAAAGCTTTTCCGAGGTTAAAAATTTTTTTACCTCAGGTGCTTGATTTTTTTGCAAACCAGCAATTCCAGTTTAAAAAAATTGAGCATATCGCCACCTAAAAACTCGAAAGAAGAAAAAAGATTATTTGTAAGAAATTGATTACAAGTGGCTGATAATCACCTAGAAAAATTTAGGGCCTGGGTAGAAACCCTGGCCCGTTTTTAATCCGTACCCTATGAAAACTGTTCTAAAGGTAAAATAAATTTTCATTAATCCAAACTAATTTACAAGTGTTTGTGAACGGGTGCCAGGATTTTACCCATTCCTGCTAAAATTTAATTTGTAAGTGATATGATTCTGATCGACTCACACGCCCATATTTATTTAAAAGAATTTGATGATGACCGGGACCAGATGATGGATCGTGCCGGGGATGCAGGGGTGCAGCAAATCCTGATGCCCGCGATCGATTCCAGCACACATGACATGATGTTGGGCGTGGAAAAAAGCTACCCGGACACCTGCCGGAGCATGATGGGATTACATCCCTGTTCGGTAGGTGAAAACTACCGCCAGGAGCTGGAAACAATTTCACAATATATTAAAAATCAAAAATTTGTAGCTGTGGGGGAGATTGGTCTTGATTTCTATTGGGACCTCAGTTTCAAAGACCAGCAGTACGAGGCTTTCCACCAGCAACTTGCCTGGGCCCTGCAATACGACCTCCCGGTTTCCATTCACTCGCGTAATGCAACGGATGAGTGTATCGAAGTGATCAGGCAGCACCAAAAAGGAAATTTAAAAGGGGTATTTCATTGTTTTTCGGGCAATGCGGAGCAGGCACGGAAGCTGTTGGAGCTTGGTTTTTACCTGGGGATCGGGGGTGTGTTGACTTTTAAAAATTCCGGTCTCGACGCCGTCATTCGTGAGGTTGATCTTTCGAATTTGGTCCTGGAAACTGATGCTCCCTATCTGGCGCCAACACCATTTCGTGGCAAGCGAAATGAGCCGGCATATTTGACATATGTGATACAAAAGCTCGCCGATATCAAACAAACGACGGTTGAAAATGCGGCGGCCATCACCACAGCCAACACTAAAAAATTATTCGGCCTCTAAGGCCCGAAGCCGTATTTTTGCAGCCCTTAAAAACTGTTTAGCAGGCCCAGTTATCCAGTTCTAAGGAATTGGAGACTTGTCCGTCCCGATAGCTATCGGGAGGTTGAGGTCGCAGCTTGATTAGAGCTGTAAGAAAAAATAAAATGGAGACTTGTCCGAGTGGTTGAAGGAGCACGCCTGGAAAGTGTGTATACCTCTAAAGGGTATCAAGGGTTCGAATCCCTTAGTCTCCGCCCCCGCCCGCCGAAGCTTCAGCGAAGGCGGGCTTTTCTTTGGGGCTACGGCGGACACATCCGCCAAGATGTAGGGAAGGTGGATGCAATTGGAAAAAAACTATAAATCCCCGCTAAAATACATTGGCTGCTTCCAATGACTCACGTAGTTTGAAGCTATGTATTATGTCTATATATTGAAATGTAATAATGGCGACTTTTATAAAGGTTATACGGCAGATCTGAAGGAACGTTTCCAAAGACATACCTTAGGTGAAGTGCCTGCGACGGCAAAACATCTCCCAATTGAGCTTGTTTTTTATTCGGCCTTTACTGACAAGTACAAAGCTCTCAATTTCGAAAAGTATTTAAAATCTGGTTCGGGTAGAGCTTTTATGCGAAAGCATCTTTTATGAAGTAGAAGTAAATTCAGGAAAGTTTAAAAGCCCAAACAACAACCCCGTCGCCACCGCACCCTTCCCCCTAATACTGATCAATTGTTCCCTGATTTTATTTTTTCTGAAAAAGGACAAGGGTTGCAGTGCACCGCCGGATCTTAGCCTTGCTTCAGCCACCAAAGGACGGGTATCGGTACGGAAGGCCTGTTGCAATACCTCCTGCGCCACCACGACATCATTTTGTTCCTGGGCAGCCATAAGTTTTTCGCGATCCACCAGCAGCGCCTGCGCATAGGCGATCATGATCGCTTCTACTGATTGTAGCAGGTCCTCAAGCGGGTCTTTTACATTATGCGAGGCATCGATCATCCAGGCCAGTCCGTCGGCATGATTCATTCCCCTTGCATCCATGCCATCGACCAGTTCGCTGAAGATGAGAAA
>JAEYVW010000154.1 GCA_023429365.1 Bacteroidota bacterium | reverse complement strand
ACCGTAACTCCCAATCCAAAACTGATCAGGCTGCCGTGCACGCCGGCTTCCTTGCTGATATCTGTAAACCTGCCATTATCATTCCTGAAAAATCGATCCCCGCCGCCTTTCAAAAAATCAGGCACGGGCCAGTCAGCTGCTTTCAGGTCGCGTTTGTTGGCATAATTGAGCGTATTAACCGGGATAAAACTATTGTTGATGATAAAGGCGTCGAGATCACCATCGAGATCATAATCAAAGAACGCTGCATGGGTAGCATAACCACCTTCATTAGTAAGGCCGTATTCTTTCGCCGCTTCGGTAAAACTTACTTCATCATCCGGGCCAGCCTGAAGTCCGTTATTGATATACAATTTGCTTCTCGGCGCCTTTCCATCTATATAGCCTGCGCTGCAAACATAGATATCCAGCCAGCCATCGTGGTTAATGTCTACCATTACCACGCCGGTATTCCAATCTTGCTTTTCGCCTACTCCGGCTTTTTCCGAAATATCTTCAAACTCCCAGCCGCCTTTATTCTTATACAGTTTATTACTTCCCATGTTGGCGGTGAAGAACACATCAGCAAGTCCGTCATTGTTGATATCGCCTATTGCCACACCACCACCGTTATAAAAATTGCGGTAGGTGAGAACATTAAAATCCTTTGTATCCTGCACCGTGTTGACGAAATCGATACCGGTCTCTGCTTTGAATTCAAACAACGGCTTATTGGAATCTGGCTTGTCGCATGAAACAAAACAACACAATAAGATCGCTATAATGCAACAATAAAAAATGTTATACTTCATATTATAAAAAAGAAAAAAGGTCACCTTTTGAATGACCTTTTAAATATAAATCAAAATACTTGTTTAATTCTCGTAACCGGGATTCTGAACAAGGTTTGGATTCACCGCTAACTGGTTACTTGGAATGGGGAATAAAAGACTTCTTGGATCGCTGGCGCCTTTATTCTGCCAGGGTTGCAGGAATTTGCCAAAACGGATCAGGTCATTTCTTCTCCAGCTTTCCCAATACATTTCTCTTCCACGTTCGTCAAGCATTGAATTTAAATCCAGCGAAGCGAGTGGAGTAGCGCCTCTTTTTGCACGCAGGTCATTGACAATCGTCAGTGCATCACCTGCATTATTATTACGGAGTAATGCTTCTGCCTTCATCAGCAAAATATCAGGATACCTGAACAACACATAATCGTTATCCTTTACACCATTACCGGTTCCATATTTATAATCAAACGGGTATTTGATAACACGAATACCAGTAAACTCCAGGGTGTTAGCGTTATCTTCTACTAATTTTACACCTGGTAAAAAAGTCAGCGGGGTACCATTCCTGTCCTGCAGGGGAGCGTCGGTTGTTAGGTTATATTGTTGTCCTGCGAGGAAGCCCACGTTTACTCTATGGCCAGGATTTGGTAGTGAGCCTGGATAGTTATAGTATACACCACGTCTTTCGTCTGTTGCCTGGAATTTATCGTAAAAATCAGACAGGGTTGCAAAACCATTCCATCCTGATGGACTCATGTTATAGTGGCTCACCATAAATACAAAACCTGAGACATCACCGCCGGTACCATTAGCACCATCGGCATTGAATGTAAATATGGATTCCTTAGATTTTACATTATTATCCGGTGCGAAGGCATCGAAGAAATTGTCATTAATATCATAAGCACCGCTGCCAATGATGGCATTTGTTTCATTAAGCACTTCGGTCAACTTTGGAAAAGTTGGATTCGCCCGATCCATGTATACACCGTAGTTGAGATATACTTTTGCCAGTAAAGCACGTGCGGCATTTTTTGTCGCCCTGGTGGGTGATCCTCCATCTGGAAGGTCAGGAATGATACTGGTCAGCTCACTGATAATAAAATCTGCAGCTTCCGTTCCTTTAAGAGTTACAGGTGCCAGCTTATAGTCGGTAAGGTTCTCACGAAATGGAACCTGGTCAAATCCATCCAAAACCCAATACATAGACAAGGCCCTGATGAATTTCGCTTCAGCTGCCTGCTGGGGTGTAGGATTGTATTCCAATACACTTGATGCAGCAAACTGGGTGCTCAGCATCGAAGTAAAGTAGCCCACAATTTGATCCTGGTCATTACCCCAGGTATGTGCATGCAAGGCCTGCCATACTCCATTATCGAACCAGTCAGCACCACGGGTGGGTGCAATAGCCTCATCCGAAGTGATGGTGGTAGCCGACCAGATGGGACCATTCCCCAGGAATGGACCATAAAGGGAGTTGTAAGCACTCACCAACAACCCCGAAGCCGTGATACTGCTATTGTCTACAGATTCCAGTTCACCGGTAAAATTCTCTTCCAACTTGGTGCACGAAAACACCAGAGCTGCCAGGAATACCGCGAGGGAAAATCTTATATATTTCATACAGCCAATAATTTAGTTTTTTTATAATGAAAAGCTTAACCCAATCTGGAATGTTCTTGCCGATGGGTAAGGAATATATTCAATACCCAATGAAGGAATTCCATCAAAACCACCATCGGTGTTTACTTCAGGATCAAAGCCCGTGTATTTGGTAATCACAAACAGGTTCTGGCCGGTCAGCGACACGTACAAATTCCGGATGCTTTTCCCAACATCGCCAATCCTGTAGCCAATACTCAAATTCGCAAGCTTCAGGTAATTACCTTTTTCAAGATAACGGGTAGAAGGCGAAGCTGAGTTGGTAAGATCTTCCTGGACATCACCTTTCAATAAGTCTTTTGCCAGATTGAGGCCCCTTCCCAGGTTACCGATCGCGAGCACAGAAGCTGCGGTATTATTGAATATAGTATGACCAAAATTACCATTAAAGCTAAGTGCGGCAGAAAGCTTTTTCCAGGTTACATCTGTAGAAATACCCAGTAAAGTAGATGGGTTCGGGTTACCAGCGTAAATCTTACCTAACAAAATGTCTTTACCAGTAGCCCTGTCGATACCATCCCATTCAAAAAGATACCATACGTTCAGGGGCTGATTGGCAATCAGTCTTTGTCCCCTTGTATTGGAGAAACCCTGTCCCCTGAGTTCTGCTGTCTCATAGAAGCCTTTCAGACCGGTTACCTCATTATCAAGGAAAGACATCACTGTTCCTATGTTCCAGTTCAATTCAGATTGATTGACAAGATTTGCATTCAATACTATCTCCCATCCTTTGTTGATAACTTCTCCATCCAGGTTCACCCAGATTTTACCTGTGGGAGCAGGCTGAGCAAGTGTTTGCTCATACAATACATCCTGGGTGGCTTTACGGAAATAGTCTATAGAACCCCAAACGCGGTTGTTCAAAATGGTGAAATCGATACCACCATTTATAGTTTCTGAGGTTTCCCATTTCAAATCAGGGTTAGCCCAGTTCAGCCTTCTTACACCCCAGTCGCTACCATTGAATTTTTCAATGGCGAATCTGTCAAGAGCGGCGCCTGAAGGAAACTCCTGGTTACCAGTTTTACCCCAGCTCAACCTAACTTTCAAATTGTTTACAAATGCTACGTCGCGGAAAAAGTCTTCATTCGAAGCATTCCAGGCGACAGCCAGGGATGGGAAGTACCCATATTTGTTGTTTTCCCCAAACTTAGTTGAACCATCCGCACGGATCGTACCAGTAAAGAGGTACTTGTCTTTATAATTCAGGATGGCGCGTCCGAAGTACGACTGAAGTTCAGTGGTAGCTGAAGCCCATTGGAAGATATCACGATCGGCCTGCGAAGAAACACCGATCATGTCATAATATTTGAGACCGTTGTTTGGAAAATCGCGGCCAAACAATCCACTGCCTTTAGAGTCAAAAGTTAACCATTCGTGACCGATCACCGCGTTCAAATTCAAATCAGATGTAACGTCCTTTTGAAAATTGAGGGTATTGGTAATTTGTGTGTTGGTCTGCTCCTGGTTTCCAACGAAGGCAGCACCCCTGTTTTCTATACCCTGCTGGTTATAGATCCTGTTGAACTGGCCTTTCCGATTACCTACCTGGCGGTTTACACTATAAAGGAAACGATATTCAAGGTCCTTGGTGATTTTGTAAGAAGGCGATATGCTTGCAATGATAGTGGTCACTTTTGCTTTATCTTCCACGTACTGCAGCGAGGTCATTGGGTTAATAGTCGTACCACCACTTTCTACATAAGCCGAATCAGTTCCCGGAATAAACATGGGGCGTGTGGGATTCCACATCAGTGCCTGTGAAATCAGGTTACCTTCAAAGCCTACAAACGCTGATATCGGTGCAATATGTTCATTAGTTTGTGTAGCCAGCAAATTGATATCAAGTCCCAGTTTTTTACTTTCCAGGAATTTGAAACTAGTATTAAGGTTTGCGGTTATTTTTTGCAAATCCGAATTCTTTATAACACCTTCCTGGTCGAGATAACCAACGGACAGACGATAACGTCCGTTTTCAGTACCACCGCTTACCGCAGTATTGTAGTTCTGAACCAAACCGGTGCGGGTGATCGCATCGAAGGCATCCACGTCACTGCCAAAATCACCTGTGCGACGACCAGTGCCCGCGTCAACCGGGCGATCATATTTTACTAGTGCATCCCTGTATTCTGAAGCGTTCATTACTTCCAGTTTTTTCAGGACACTGGCTATACCCGTTGTAGCGCTGACATCTACCTTAGGAGCACCTGAAGCTCCACGCTTGGTGTTGATGATAACTACACCGTTAGCACCCCTTGATCCATATATCGCTGTTGCAGACGCATCCTTTAAGATCTCAATGCTGGCGATATCATTGGGGTTAATATAGTTGAGCGGGTTACCGCCATCGCTACCAAAACTTCCGCCTTGTGAACCCGGACGGGCCGAACCACCTGATAATGGTACCCCATCGAGTACAAACAAAGGTTGGTTGCCTGAGCGGATAGAAGATGAACCACGGATCCTGATGGTAGTAGAACCGCCTGGCTGACCGGTATTATTGATTACCAGTACACCAGCAGCTTTACCCTGGATCAACTGATCGGGAGAAGTATAGGTTCCCTTATTAAAATCTTTTGCCTGAACCGAGGCTACTGAACCGGTCAGGTCCTTTTTCCTGGCCGTACCATAACCGATCACCACCACTTCGGTCAATCCGCCGCCAGTGGCAATAAGGGAAATGTCAACCGAGGATCTCCCGGAAATGTTTACTTCCTGGGTTTCAAACTCGGCAGATGATATAACTAAAACGTTATTGCCAGCAGGCATGTTAAGGCTGAAGCTGCCATCAGCGCCTGTAGAGGTACCCGTAGTAGTACCTTTTGGTTGTACGGATGCTCCCACGACAGGAGAGCCGTCTTTTGAGTCAGTAACTTTACCCGTTACTACCCGATCTTGAGCCAATAAATTGAGAGAAAGAAAACAAAGGAATACCGGCATGAAGATCACTGAGAGTAATCGTCTCATTGACATAAGCATTCGTTTTTTTGAGGTTTAGCAGTATTGAA
>JAEYVW010000138.1 GCA_023429365.1 Bacteroidota bacterium | reverse complement strand
CCGATCCTTGAAAACGGGAACCGGATACCACCGTTCGGACATAATGAAACCTTTCTGTATAAGCTATTGGGCAACTGGTTGTATGAAAAATTAGTTCCAGGTGTTGCGAAGAAAGAGAAAGAATATACGGAGCCCACGGAAGTGGATTATGTGCCGGGATGTTTTATGGCTTTCAGGATGGATGTGTTCAGGAATATCGGTGGGCTCGATGGTAATATTTTCCTTTACTACGAAGAAATGGATATTTCGGAGCGGTTGCGAAAGAAAGGATTAAGGACGATGTATGTACCTGGGATGGAGTATATCCATGCTACCGGTTCCAGTACCAGCCGGAACCTCAGCAGGAAAAAGGAGTTAATTGTATCGAACCTGTATGTGGTACGAAAAAACCACGGCTATTTTCAGTACCTGTTGTTGAAAGTTTTTTTTATGGTCGTTTATTTTTTCAAGGCATTGGTGAAATGGAGATATTTTAAGCTTTGGTGGGTGATCATGACGATGGGCAGTCCTTTGGCGCATTCCATGCGTCACCAGCAAAAGATCTCTGATCGATGAAGAAAATGATGAGTTATTGCTGCGAAAGATATTTATCTATCCCCGCTTCCGCGAACGTCAGTTTATTGAGTTTGGTTTGCTTTTCCAAAAACTCGTTCTGGTGTACATTTTCCCTCGATTTGTAATCGTGGTCCAGGTGGTAACAAATGGCGCTATACACCAGTCTTTTGGCTTTGAGTCCCACGTTGTGAAAACGTAGGGCCAGTTCTGAATCTTCAATTCCCCAGCCAAACATTTGCTCGTTGAAGCCATTCACCCTGATGAGATCCTCTTTCCAGTATGAGGTGTTACAACCCCGGAGTTTGGGGGATATCTCATCAAAGTCCTTTCTTTTTTCAGCAATACGCAGGTATCGAACCCGACGAAACCGATTCTTTATTCCCCTCGAAAAGAAGTGAAAGTGGATCTTCTTCTTTTTCAAAACGGCAGGCACATAGGATTTTTTTACATGCACCCGGGTGCCAAATAAATAGTATCCCTTTTTGGCGAAATGAAGGTGATCATGGATGAAGTCCTTGTGAAGAAAAATATCACCATCAATCTGTACGATATACTCGCTTTTCGACTGGGCAATAGCTTTATTTAGGATGATTGCCTTACGCCAGCCTGTATCTTCATGCCACACATGGATCAGTGGCACAGGAAATTTCTTCGAATACCTTTCAATCAGCTCTTTTGTGGCAGGCCCTGATCCGTCGTCGGCAATGATCACTTCCGAGGGAAGCGTGGTCTGGATCAGCACGCTATCGAGGATCAATTCCAGTGCTTCCGGGTAATTATAGGTAACAATGATCAGGGAACAGGAAACGGCCACCGTGATGAGTTTATTAGATGAATAAGGTCATTATATTAGCCCGTAAATATATAAAAATAAGCAGGAGTTGGTTCAGGTGCGCCAGGGTGGGATTTCAAATTTTCGCTTGATCAATTTATTCCATTAACCATTAAGAACCTCTGTCCAACCTTATTACCTAAGTAGAAAGCCATTTTTAACAATACCCAACCTTATTCCCTTATCCGATGGAAAATAAGGGAATAAGGTTGTTTCCTGTTGTGCTTTTAGGTTACTAAGGAAATAAGGTTTTCATCCCAGCCGGTAAAAAATCTTTTCACAGGTTAAAGCGAAAATTTGAATTGCGCCCAATTTTACTTTTAATGTTAATAGCTTATATTCATGCACAGGTTTTCATTTCCTGGCTGCTAATTCGCTTACCCTTTTAAATCTACTCAGGCTAAAGCCATCGAAATCCAGTAGCGTTCACCCTTCATCAACAGGCACATATGGTCAAAGTTTTTGGTATCGCGTTCAAAGCCGGATCCTGGTTTCTCATCATCGCTTTATCGGTTTATTTTTTCCTCGACAATGTCATCGCTTATTTTTACGGGTACAGGGGGCCTTCATTCGGGAATTCCATTTTTAACAACCAGCTCTGGGTGGTGATGCATATGGTAGGTGGCACCATAACTCTTTTGTTGGGGCCCTTACAGTTCTGGCCCTCCATCCGTAACCGGTTTTTATCTTTTCATCGCCTGGCCGGGAAGATTTACATGACCGGGATCGCGCTCATCGGGATATCTGCGTTCCGGTTATCGCTGGTTAGTCCCTGTGTACCCTGTCGTATATCCCTGTTCCTCCTCACAGTGTTTGCAGTGCTGGCTACCTTTTTCGCATGGAAGGCGATCAAAAAAAGAAACCTGAAAGTACACCGCCAGATGATGGTGCGCAGTTATGTATGCGTACTGGCTTTTGTGGCAGTTCGCATTGATGATGTATTCCCACTAGATTTTTTATTTGGCCAGATCAGCGATGGCTTGTTCCGGAGGGTGGTGAATGAATATTTCTTTTCGTTTGTACCATTGATACTGGCAGAGATCTTCATGGTGTGGATACCTTCGGTTTATTATAAGAAAAAAATCGCTGCAAAGCAGGAATAGTCATGAAAACTGATAGAATATTATATCCCGGCATTTCGGGCTGGCTGCTCCTGTTGATCCATGTGATCGTGATTGGTTTTCCATTTGCCTGATCCTTCCGTTGGGACATTTGCCAAAAAAGGAGGGATGGCAAATGTCTGTAACATGGATCATGGTTTGAAATTTAAACGATATTTTAATAAATAGATGCGATCATGAGAGGTGTTTATTTTGTACTCGCAGGTTTGGCATTGTTTGGTTTTTTACCCCTGGCTATCATTCTTTACAAGCGCCGGCGTGTGAATAGGGTTCTAACCACCGGCCTGATGTCGAAAGCCCGGGTGTATGGGATCCACACGGTGAGGCGCCAGCCAACGGATATCGTGTCTTATACTTTTTATGATCAGCATATGAAACAGTTCTATGGAAGCCTGACCTGCAAATCGGGATTGTACAAGATGGACGATGTGATCGATGTGTACTATGATCCGGTGAATCCGAAACTTAATACCGTTAATGGTGCCTGGCAGTCGAATGTTATACTCGGGTTTGGGATTGCTATCGCCGCTTTCATTTTGTTCGCGGTATATAAATTATATGAAATGATCGAGTCGGGCGAAGCCTGAGCTGCATGAAAACATTGACTATTAACAATTGCCATATGCACATCAAAATAATCTTCCTGTTGATTGTATTAGTCGTAAGTCAATACCTGGCTGCACAGCTTTCCGAAGTCAAGCCATCTGGTGACTGGCAGATCTTTGGCCAGGTAAAGTACGTAGGCGCAGCAAAAGCCAGTCTTGAATTTATGCCTGGCAAAACCGACACTACTTACCTGCTTTTGATGCGTGACAGCCGCTATGAGTTAAAGGAATATTTTAGTGTAAGATTCAGCAGCGAAGGGGGAACGCTTGACAAATTGTACGAAATACTGACTTCTTTTTTTAAAAAGGAGAACAGGAAAAATAAAGACTACCAGAAATTGTTCAACCTGGGTAATAAGCGGGTATTTGTACAACATTACAAGCAATTGACGGGTCACCAGATCATGCTTTCTACTGATGATGGGCGGATTCTGCTAGGTGAAGGAGAGATAAAAAGGCTCTTCGATAGAAAATGATTCATCTGTCTCGCGGAGTCTTCTAGTCCACATGGGCAGCAGGGCCTGGGATTATTTCGGTTAATGGCCACTTGATTGGATCCGGCGACTATAACAAATTGGGAAAAACTGGCCTCTAAAAAAATAAAACAGGAGTATGAAATTTTTATTTTCAATGTGTTTTGTTTTGACCTTCACCAGTATTCATGCACAGGTGAATAAAATAGAGCACTTCTTTGCCAGTTCGCCAAAGCCGGAGAAACTTTTCGATTTTTTTTCAAGGGAATTGGGCTTACCGGTATTGTGGAGTTTTCAATCATTCGGTGATTTTGCAAGTGGGGGTGTTACTTTCGGTAATGTCGCATTTGAACTGGTGACTTTTAAGGGCGCAGACTCCACATCCTTCAATGGTATTGCGCTCGAACCAAAAAAGCACATGGAGGAGTTTCAAAAAGAGCTTGACAAGCTGGGCATAGACCATGATACAATCGATAATAGTAATGTATCAAAAGATTTTAACGGCACATTACGTGGCTGGTCAACATTGACCCCAAAAGCTTTATTGCCTGATGAAGCCAACCTGTTTGTTTGCGACTACAAGTCAAGGCAGCAGGTCGCAGAAAATCGTAAGAAAGGGGCTGATAAATTAAAAGAAGTCAACGGAGGTGAACTGGGGATTATTTTGCTCAAAGAAATTGTAATAGGCTCGACTGATCCGGGTAATTACGAAAGGCAATTGCTGAAACTCCCGGACTTAAAGAAAAACGGCGAGCTTTTTACCTTTATTGAAGGGCCGGCATTGCGTTTACAAAAATGTGCAAAAAACCGGATTTCGAAAATTGTGATCAATGTAAAATCACTTACGTCGGCGAAGCTGTTCCTTGAATCGAAAAAAATATTGGGTAAGGTAACTCCCAATAGTGTTTTTATTTCGCCCCTGGCTATTGATGGGTTGGAAATAGAATTGGTAGAGTAGACCTGTAATGATTTTTTTAGGAAGCTTTAGTGAAGTAACATGAAAAAAAGTTATACTCTCCTCTTTGCACTTATAATTTTCCTGCATTCAATTAATGCACAAATATTAGATACCATTAAAGTAAAAGTGCATGATCATATCATGACCCTCTACTCATCCGGCACTGGAAAGCCTGCAGTTATTTTAGAAGCGGGTGGAGGCTCCAGTCATAAAACATGGGCATTGGTGCAACCAAAATTAGCTGTCTATGCCAGGATCGTTTCTTATGACAGACCCGGCTATTTGAATTCTGATACATGTAATTCTCCACGAGATGCGATTACTATTGCAAAGGAATTAAAGGAAGCATTGACAAAGGCCAATATTCCTCCCCCATATATCTTATCGGGCTGGTCTTACGGAGGTTCCCTGGTGAGAGTTTTTGCTGGACTATACCCCGGGGAAGTGGTAGGATTGGTACTACTTGATCCCGCACCTGAAGAGGTTTATGCCCGGTATGAAAAAGAGTTTCCCGAAATGATGAAAGAAGACCAAAAGTATATGCAGGAAATTTTGACAAGTAGAACCCGCCCGGGTGAACGCGAAGAGATGCGGATGTATGATACTTCAATGAACCAGGCCAGGCTATCGGATAAATTACATGCCACACCGACAACACTGTTGATAGCAGCAGGCAAAGGAGAATGCGGCCAGGATCGCGACACAACAAATCCATTAAATCGTGTATGGGTAGAGGAACTGGTGAAATGGGCGGAAAAAAGACCTGCATTAAAATACGAGATCATTACAAGTAGCGGACATCATATTGCAAGATATCAACCTGATATTGCTGTTGAAGCAATTTTGGATCACATTCGCAGGTACCAGGTAAGACACGAAAGCAGGTAGCCGCTTCAAAAAAGCTTGTAGGTGAACAGTTATAATAAGAAATATAAAAAGTCGATAATTATTACAGCCGGGAACTATAATATTCGTGGTCGTTGGAGTAATTTCTTTGATATTTATACTGTTATTAACCGGCGATCATTAAATAGGTTTTATGAAAAGATTACTGTGGCTTGTTTTTTCTTTTGCGCTATCCCAAACTATGTCCTTTTCACAGTTCAGTTATCCTGTGGCCAGGAAGGAGTCGTTCGATACTACCGTCTTTAGTACTAAAATGTCGGACCCGTATTTCTGGATGAGCAGGAAAGAAAATGAAACGGAAATGCAGTCCTTTAGCCGGCAACAGGGCCAGTTGGCAAAACAGGTTTTGGATAGCATTACTGGTATGGAGGCGCTGTACCAGGAATCCGGTGAATTATTTGAAGCCATAAAGGATGAGGTATGGAGAATGACTGCGACCGGGAAAAGTATTTATTATTTCCGGGATATTCCCGGTGAAGGTTCGATGCTTTGCCGGCGGAGAACCCCTGAAGCCTCCGAGGAGAAAGTCCTTGGACGCGTAAAGATCAACGGGCAAAATTATTCTGTCAGGAAAAGATTGTTTTCTTACAATGAATCACTGCTTGCCATGATGCTCACCCAAAACGGTGAAGCTAACCCGCAGATCAGGATTTTTAATCTCGAAACAAAAACCTTCCTGCCCGACAGCATTGCACCGGTCATGTTCAATGACTCAAGAGGCGTTTCGATGGCCTGGTCGCCGGATAGTAAATCATTATTTTATACACAGTCGCCGCCTACCGATAAACATGCAGAAAAGTATTTTAATGGGAAGATCATGCAACACCGGCTGGGTACGTCCCAGTCTTTGGACAAGCCGATTTTCGGAAGAGGTGTAAATAGTAAGATAACTTTAAGTCCTGCTGAAACGCCCTATGTTTATAGTTTTAGCCATTCACCGTATATCGTTGCCCGCATTCGATCTGCTGAAGGTGATAACTATGCGTATGCGGTACATATGTCTAAATTAAATGGAGCCAGTACGCCCTGGAAAAAGCTAAAGGATTATGTAAATCTTGGTGATGCATTTGACGCAAACGATAAATGGTTATATGCAGTTACCACCGGCGCACCGCGATACAGGGTAGTGAAAATTGATATGTCGACAGGTAATTCACCAGCTGAATTTCTTCCACAGCAGCAGGAGGTTATTGCAGGGACCGATTTTTCGCACAACAAAGCCATCATCGCAGGCAGGGATGTATTGTATGTATTGCTCCGAAAGATAGGGGATATGCAGATCCTGAAGCTGGATCTGAAAAATAAGCAGGCAACACTTTTGCCACTGCCTCGAAACCAGTCGGTCAGCCAGCTTCAGTTGTATAACGAGAATGATCTCTTGTTCTGTCTTTCCTCGCCGGTTAAAATGGATTTGTACCAGTGGTATGAGTATCGGCAAAACAAGATCCATGGCTTTTCATTCGCTGATAAAGTGCTTGATAAATCAGGCGAGCTTAAAACAGAAGTACTGTTTGCACCATCCCGTGATGGGAAAAAGATCCCGGTATCGGTTGTTTATGACAACACTGTCGACCTGAAAAATATCAATGCCTGGCTGATAGAGGGATATGGGAACGGCGGTGCTAATCGGGACCTGTATTTTGATCCTACGATGTATTCCTGGATAAAACGTGGCGGTGTATATGCATACGCGCATGTACGCGGAGGTGGTGAGTTAGGAGAGGATTGGATAAAGGAGGGTCAGTTCCCCCATAAAATGAATTCGATCAATGATGTGGTGGACATCGCAGACTGGCTGGTAAAAAATAAATATTCTTCGCCTTCCAAAATCGTGTTGATGGGTGGCAGTGCCGGATCATTTTTAGTTGGCAATGCGATCAACCAGCGACCCGACCTGTTTGC
>JAEYVW010000089.1 GCA_023429365.1 Bacteroidota bacterium | reverse complement strand
GTGCCATCGAACTGCACATCGATCACAGCGCCAATGACTTGCTTTACTTTACCAACGTTTGCCATATGATTAATTTAAGCGAAGAGGTTATATTTCAGGGCGCAAAGGTAAGGGAGCGGGCTGAATGTGCAAATTGGAAAACAGCCAATTTTGAAAATGGTGAAAAAGACTGTGGATTTCTGTTTCCAGGACAAAAACAGTGCTATTCCAGCATTCAAAATCGTGGCTCCGGATAACATAAAGACCATTCTTACCGGAAAAATAAACCCGGCTCAAAAAGTCGGTGCCCAATCGGCTAATAAACTTTATCTTCCAGATCAACTAAAACCATAATATGAAACGTTTAACTTATGCTGCGCTGGCTTTAGTCTTTTTTTCCTGCAACACCAGCGACTCTTCAAATGAATCCCAGCCCAGGGATGTAAAACAGTACACGATCGAACAGTTTTACAAAAGCACCCAGGTAGGTGGTGGGTTTCTTTCGAGTGATGATTCAAAACTCCTCGTCAGCAGCAACGAAAGCGGTATTTATAATGCTTATGAGATCGATATCGCCAGTGGTGGTAAAAAAGCACTTACCAATTCGACCAAGGAATCAGTTTTTGCGAATAGCTATGTACCTGGCTCCACCAGCTTTATTTACAGCGCCGATAAGGGCGGCGACGAAAACGACCACCTGTTTTTGCAAAAAGCCGATGGCTCTGTAAAAGACCTTACACCCGGTGAAAAAGAAAAAGCCAACTTCGGAGGCTGGAGCCGCGATAATAAGTTCATGTACTACACTTCGAACAAAAGAGACCCGCGGTTCTTCGACCTGTACAAGATGGATACTGCCACCTGGACTCCCATCATGGTTTATAAAAATGAAAGTGGTTTTGATGTTGGCGCGATGTCCGATGATGAGAATCTGCTCGCTTTAATGCAGCCAGTTACTACTTCTGCAACCAATCTTTTCCTGTTCAACCAGCAGACAAGAGAGTTGAAGAAAATCAATTCAGACAGTATCGAAAGCAATAATGGTCCGCTGCAATTTTCCAACGATGGCAAAGTCCTTTACTATACAACTGATGAAGGAAGCGAATACCAGCAGGTGATGAAATATGATGTGGCGAGCGGTAAGAGTGAAAAATTCTACAGCACGAATTGGGATGTGATGTATATGTACACCTCCTTTAATGAAAAATACAGGGTAATTGGTGTGAATGAAGACGGGCGCAACAAGATCTATTTATTTGATCATAAAACCGGTGATAAGGTTGACTTCCCCGCTATCGAAAATGGTGATGTGCAGGCGGTAAATTTTTCACGCAGTGAGAAGAAGATGCGCCTCACCATTGGTGACGGTAAATCGCCCAACAATATCTACGTTTATGATTTTGACACCAAAGAACTGAAGAAACTGACCAATACGCTAAACCCCGAGATGGATGGCAACGACCTGGTATCAGCCCAGGTGGTGCGGTATAAATCATTTGACGGGCTTGAGATACCTGCCATTTACTACAAGCCACTCCAGGCTGGTAAAAACCAAAAAGTGCCGGCACTTGTGTGGGTGCATGGCGGACCTGGCGGACAATCAAGGGTTGGCTATTTCTCGTTGATTCAATATTTGGTAAACCATGGATATGCGATACTGGCTGTAAACAACAGGGGAAGCAGTGGCTATGGAAAAACATTCTATAAAATGGATGACCGCAACCATGGTGACAAAGATCTCAACGACTGTGTTTGGGGTAAAAAATGGCTCGCCAACCAGGATTATATCGACTCTACAAAAATTGGGATCATCGGTGGATCGTATGGTGGTTATATGACATTGGCCGCACTCGCCTTCAAACCCGACGAGTTTAATGTAGGTGTAGATATTTTTGGCGTATCAAACTGGCTGAGAACTTTGAAAGAGATCCCTCCCTACTGGGAATCATTCAAAAAAGCATTATATGAGGAGATCGGTGATCCTAATACTGCCGATACTGTAAGGCTGAAACAATATTCACCCCTGCTCCATGCCTCCAAAATTAAAAAGCCGTTGATGGTACTGCAGGGAGCAAACGATCCCCGGGTATTGCAGGTAGAGAGCGATGAAATCGTAGCGGCGGTTAAGAAAAATAATGTGCCGGTAGAATACGTGGTATTCCCCGACGAAGGACATGGTTTTGTAAAAAAAGAAAATGAGATTAAGGGATATGGACAAATCCT
Source organism: Bacteroidota bacterium (assembly GCA_023429365.1). Classification (GTDB taxonomy): domain Bacteria; phylum Bacteroidota; class Bacteroidia; order Chitinophagales; family Chitinophagaceae; genus Terrimonas_B. Next base: position 9,081 of record JAEYVW010000089.1, on the reverse strand, counting down.
CCAGTTCCTTGACAAACACCTGAAAGGCGAAGAAGTGCCAGCGAAAAAGGACTAAGAAATCAGGTTGTAAGAATTAGTCATGAACAAGCGGGTCAGTTTTTGACCCGCTTGTTTTTTTATTGTTAAAGCATCAACACAACCATAATTACCGGACAGAGGCAGGGCATAGTCTTTGCAAACGCAGTAGTATGATTAAACTATTTGTTTGTTTATTTACCTGTACCTGTTTGCTGTTTGCCTGTAATAATTTGGATACTACTGAGAAAAAAGGCAAAAAAGTATCTTCCCGCAACTTTAGTGTTACCCCCCGAAATGCTTATAGCGATCTGTTCCTGGATAGTAACGCTGTGGAAAAATTTATCAGTGAGAAAAAAATTCCCGATTCACTCTCGCGTCGGATACGAAGTTTTTATAATAGCCGCAACTTTGAATTTGCCTGGTTTTCCAGTGATGGTCTTACCGAACAGGCCCGCGGATTCTGGAACCTGCATAATCATTACACCAGTTCGACTGATGACACCCTTCTTGAAAACAAGCAGCTGCAAAAAAGAATGGACCGGCTGGTGGCAGAGGAAAATGTTTCGCCTTCGGCAAAAAACAAAACTTTTATTGAAACGGAGATCCAGCTGACCCTCCATTTTATCACACATACCCTGCAGGCTTATGATCGAGAATACGTGAAGCGAAAGGAAATGGAACGGTTTGTACCGGCAAAAAAAGTTGACGCCATTTATCTTGCCGATTCATTATTAAAAAAGAAACACAAGGATGACAAATACTATGAAGATGTAAATCCGTCCTATGGCTTACTGAAAGAACAACTAGCCATATATCACAACATACAGGCCAATGGTGGTTGGCCTGGGGTGACAGCTAATAAAGCATATAAAAAAGGTTCATCACATCCGGGTATAGTCGCCATCAAAAAAAGATTGCAGCTCACCGATGGATTTCCTGCCGCGGACAGTTCGCAGGTTTTTAATGATACGCTGGAAAAGGCGATTAAAAAATTTCAACAACGTCACGGTTTGAGCGCTGATGGTATGCCTGGTGAAACCACCATCCATGAAATGAATACACCCGTTGAAAGACGGATACAACAGATCCTAATCAATATGGACCGCATGCGCTGGTTGCCCCAGCAACCTAAGGGCAAATTGATCCTGGTAAACATCCCCGCCTTTATTCTGCATGTAAAAGAAGGTGATAAAAATGTATTTGACATGGATGTGGTAGTAGGTAAGGGAGGTCATGATACAAGAATTTTCACCGGTAACCTCAACCAGGTAGTCTTTAGCCCCTATTGGAACGTGCCTGAAAGCATTGTCGAAAAAGAGATACTACCGGCTATTGAAAAAGACCCGGAGTATCTAGAAAAAGAAAATATGGAGATCACCGGAGAAAAAGATGGAATTCCCGAGATCAGGCAGCTTCCGGGTGAAAAAAACGCCCTGGGTAAAGTGAAGTTCTTATTTCCAAACAGTTTCAATATTTATTTCCATGACACGCCATCCAAAAGCCTTTTTAAAAAAGATAAAAGAGCTTTTAGTCATGGTTGTATCCGCCTGAGCGATCCGGAAAAAATGGCCAGCTACCTGCTACAGGACCATACGGGTTGGGATGCTGCAAAGATTCGTGAAGCGATGAACAAAGGGGAGGAAAAATTTGTGAAGCTAAAAGAACCTGTACCGGTTTTGATCACATACTATACGGCATGGGTGGAAAACGGCGAATTGAATTTCCGCGAGGATATCTATGGCCATGATGAACAGTTAATATCGAAAATGTTCTTATAAGGGAATGGCCTGGGAATGTTGTCGGAAAGATTGCAGACGAAAGTTTTCAAACTCAGGTTGCATATTTTTGCGGATAACCGATAACGCCTTCCATGAAAAAGTTTATCCTCATTATTCTACTTGGTTCGTCTATCGCGGCCTGCAGGCAACATGAAGCCGACGCCGGCCTGGCGCAACGCGATACTACCATCACCACCAAAAACTCGTTTAGCGATTTATTTTTTGACAGCCTCGCCCTGGAAAATTATATTCATAGCCATGCTATTCCGGACACCCTGGCTAATGAGATGCGCAGCTTTTACAACAGCCGCAATTACCAGTATGCCTGGTTTCACGACGATGGGATTGCGGACTATGCAAACACTTTCTCGGGAATGCAAAACAGTTATATTGGTTACTCAGGTGATAGTTCTTTGTACGATGCCCGCCTGCATAAACTGATCGACTCATTACAAACAGACTCCACCATTCAACCTGCCGATCCACTGATCCTGGAAACTGAACTGGGACTTACATACCAGTTCCTGCGCTACACTTACAAAGCTTATTCCGGTCGCGGTATCGATACCAAAGACCTGAACTGGTATATTCCGAAAAAAAAGATAAACCCGGTTAGCTTCCTGGACTCGATGCTGGTAAACAAAGGCCGCAATCTTGATGCTTATGAGCCGGTCAACCGGCAGTACAACCTGCTCAAAACACATTTGCTGAAATATTATGAAATAGAAAAAACCGGTAAATGGGATTCTATCGTTACAGACAAAAAGGTTTACCGAATGGGGGACTCTTCACGCACTATTGTCGATATCAAACAGCGCCTATACCTTTTGGGCGATCTTGTAACGGCCGACAGCAGCGCTATCTTTAATGAACAAACCGTAGATGCGTTAAGATCTTTTCAGAGAAAACACGGGTTAAAGGAAGACGGCGTGGCCGGGCCGGCACTAATCAGGGCACTTAACAAGCCGATACACGAATATACCCGGAAGATATTGATCAATATGGAACGAATGCGGTGGGTACCTGCCGAACCAGCGGGCGATTACCTGCTCGTCAATATACCCGAGTTCCGGGTACATATCTTTGAAAAAGGAAAGCTGGCCTGGAGCATGGACGTGGTTGTGGGGTCTACCGCGCACAACACCGTAATTTTTAACGGTGACATGAAATACATAGTGTTTAGCCCTTATTGGAATGTTCCGCAAAGTATCATCAAAAATGAGATCCTCCCTGGGATGCAGCGAAATAAAAACTATCTCGCCCGTCACAATATGGAATGGAATAATGGTAATGTGCGGCAAAAACCGGGACCGCGTAATTCGCTGGGGCTGGTAAAATTTCTTTTTCCCAACAGTTACAGTATCTACCTACACGACACCCCGTCCAAAAGTTTATTTAATGAAAGTAAAAGGGCTTTTAGTCATGGTTGCATTCGACTGGCTGAAGCCAAAAAACTGGCTATACACCTATTGCGCAATGACTCCACCTGGACTGAAGCAAAGATTACTCAAGCCATGAATAGCGGAAAAGAAAGATTTGTAACATTAAAGGAAACGATACCTGTGTTTATCGGCTATTTCACGGCCTGGGTGAACAGTAAAGGTGAATTGAATTTTCGTGAAGACGTATACGGTCACGATAAAAAATTAGCAGAGCATTTATTTGCCAATGGAAAATAGTGAGAACAAGGTTAAGAAGCAGGCCTCTGGTCCACCACTGAAACCAGTTTACACCTGCTTCTTACACCATTTAACCCTGTCCCGTTTTTAATAACCTGGATTTTGAGGTAATGAATTACCCAGATCAATTTCTCTCTGAGGAATGGGCAATACCAGCTTCTCATAATCATAAGGATGCCCGTTTACAGAAAGTTGAAGTCGTTTTACAGTAAAAAACCGATCCCCCTCAAAAGCAAGTTCCAAATACCTTTCTTTTACAATCACATCTACGTTGGCAATCGATGCAAGTGGTGTAAGGTTTACACGTGCACGAATGATATTAACATCGTCGAGCGGTGTGTTTGGACCTATAGGAGCACCGCCTTTCCGAAAGTTAGCTTCCGCACGGGTTAAATACATCTCCGCAAGACGAAGCACCGGGATTGCTCGATAAAGATTTCTCCACTTGCCTGTCATATTCCCGTTCTGCCCGGAAATACTGCTACCGGGGTAGAAAAAGGCCTTCCTGCTATCGTTCGCCTCATATTTAGCGATATGGGCATTCGTAACCTGTATTTCACCACGACCCTCGGGATCGGATGAATAGAAGGTTGTCATTCCAAAATTACTGGTGCCTGAATTACTCTGACTGGTTTGCTGAATCGCAAAGATATCTTCGGAGGAATTGCTGGCATTATTAAAAGCACCGGCATAGGTTCCCGTAAGTGAAAATTCACCTGATTCTATCACTTCATTAGCAGCCGTTGCAGCTTCAGCATACTTTAATTGCGAAAGAAATACCCGAGAAAGCAATGCAAGTGCCGAGTACCGGGTAGCCCGCGCATCATCAGCAACCTCGGGCATTTTAGCAGCCCCATCTTCCAGGTCAGACACGATCAGTGCATATACCTCTTCCACAGAGGCACGCGGTAATTTATCCCTGTCGGGAACATACCCGGTCACCGGTTCCAATATCAGGGGTACACCCGGATTTGCTGCCGGATTACCGCTTGAGTAAGGTTGGGCATACAGGTTGACAAGATAATAGTACGCGATGGCCCTTAAAAACTTTGCTTCGCCTTCGATCTCGGTCTTTTCATCGCCGATCAATACATCTAGTTTACTTAAAACCAGGTTGGCGGTATTGATTGTATGATAAGAGTTGGCCCATACACGGTATACTTCGGGAGAGGTTCTCACCTGCGAATTTTGAAACAGGTCGGTGTATGTTTCAAAAGTTCCTGCCCAGTCAAGATCGCCGTTATGCACAAGCAACTCTCCGAACGTATTATATTTCTCACCCAGGCTGTTTGCATTTTGCAGGGTCGCATACCCACCAAACAATACAGCCTTTATATCATCTGCCGACCCGATTTGGTCAGGTGTCAGCGTATTTTGCGGCGGTACATCCAGCTTTTTATTGCATGAACTAAATACCGCGACAAACACTACTATTAAAATTGATATTCCTGGTTTCATGGTTTTATTTTTTTTCTATTCCGGGATGTAACGTAACTGGTCAGATTCCAAAATCCCATCTCTCCCGTTTCATGTATATTAGAATTTAACATTTAACCCAATCGTGAAAGTGCGTGGCTGGGGTATTGTATAAAAATCAACTCCGGCAGAGATATTCCTGACACCCGTCTGTCCCGTACCCAGTGTATTCACTTCAGGATCGCTGATATAATCAGTTTTTGTCCAAAGGTTAGTGCCGGCAACATATACCCTGGCGCCAGAAATTTTCAACCTGCCCAACACATCGGAAGGCAAATTATACCCAATGTTCAACTGGCGCAGACGGATATACGATCCATCATAGATCCAGCGGGAAGATGTCCTGTGACCAGTCGGGAAACTCGCGCTCACTCTTGGTATGTCAGTCACATCACCGGGTTTTTGCCAGCGGCGCAGGATCTCTGTGGTTTGATTATCAAGACCACCGCCAAAACCGGATGACATGAAACGCCCCCCATTATTGTAGATTTCATTACCGTAAACAAATGTGAAAAATATGTTCAGGTCAAATCCTTTATAGGAGAATGTGTTATTAAAACCGCCGGTGAAATCCGGATTGGCATCTCCAACGATCACTCTTTTGGCAAAATTGTAGTTGGTGGTAGGCTTATCATCCTCACCGAGATATAATGCATCACCGTTGTCGGGATCAACACCGAGGTACTTAGGCATAAAGAATACACTGATCGGCTCGCCTTCCACAGCTCTTTGGAAACTACTTCCCTCGATCACCTGGCCCTGGATATTTTTTACCTTGTTTTTATTGAAAGCAATATTGAAAGAAGTCGACCACTTGAAATCTTTGGTTTCGATATTGCGGCTATTCAGCAAGATTTCGAATCCTTTGTTTTCAAGACTTCCGAGGTTTTGGAAAATGGTGTTCAGGAAATTTATATTATCGAAGTAACCATTGGTAGCAGGCACATTCACGGCGAGCAACAGGTCCTTGGTTTGTTTGTTGTACCAGTCGATCTCACCGGTGATGCGATTATTGAACAATCCAAAGTCCACACCGATATCGACCTGTGTTGTTTTTTCCCATTTCAATTTCGGATCGCCCAATTGCACAGGAATGAATCCAGGCAGGCTGGGATAATTTGAAATACTGAAAAGGTCGAGAAACTGGCTCTCCCCGATTTCAGCATTACCAGTAATACCCCAGCTTCCTCTGAGCTTGAGATAACTAACAATACTTGAACTATTCAAAAAGCCTTCTTCCGACAAAATCCAGCCTGCAGATACGGCCGGGAAAACACCATAACGATTGTCGGGACCAAACCTTGATGACCCATCAATACGGGCACTTGCACCAACCAGGTATTTACCTGCAATGGTTACGTTTGAACGTAGGAAATAAGAAAGGAAATTATAACGTGCGTTTAATGAATTTCCGAACGTGACATCGGTAGCGCCTGCCAGGTTCTTTACAGCAGGTGAGGGATAAGCTTCAGCCTGTTGGTTTGACTGGCGGAGATCATTCTGAAGATAACTCATACCAAGTAAAGCCGTCAGCTTCACGTTTTCGCTTATCTGTGGGGCATAAGTAAAATAATTGTTGGTATTAAATGTAACGTTCTGTGAAGTGAAGTATTGACCCACACCCACGCCCTGGCCATCCTGCGTGCGTTTATCGGCAAATGCTTCCTCTGCCATATTAAGGATATCGGCCCCAAACTCAGAACGGAATGACAAAGACGGAAGTATCGAAATATTGGCGAATACATTTCCGATATTACGATAGGTCACCTGTTTATCACTATTGTATTTCGCGTCGAGCAACCCGTTTGAATAAAGTGTATTCTCGTTGAAATCACCTGTCACAGGGTCCAGCAAAGGCGAGATGGGTATCTGCGCGACCAGCTGACCCGGCGTAGAGAAGGCATTGTCATTGGTCACCCGGTCGAGTTGTGAACGAACGGATGACAGGTTTAAACCGATCGTTACCTTATCATTGATGGAATGGTCAAGATTGAGCCTGCCACCATAACGGCGAAAACGATTGGCAATAACGATAGCTTCCTGGTCATTGTAAAACGCAGACGCAAAAAACCTTGTCTTTTCATTTCCACCGCGCAGTGAAAGGTCTATTTGCTTATTTCCTGCATTCTTATTGTAAGCCTGGTCTTCATAGTTTACATCCACTTCTGCATTACGCCAGTCGGTTCCCAGTGAATAGTAATCAAACACTGATTCATAGTCCGCAACATAAGCGTCAATAGCATCCTGCTCGGTGGGGAATCCGCTAACACCTCTTTGATAGTCGATACGTCCATCATTGACAGCCGCTTCCCTCAACATCATCACATATTCTCTGGCATTCAAAAAACCTCTTTTCATGGTTGGATTGGAAACTCCATAACTGGTATTTAGTTCAACAATGGATTTACCACCGCGAGTACCCTTCTTGGTGGTGATCAACACCACACCATTGGTAGCGCGTGCCCCATAAATGGCAGAAGCGGATGCGTCTTTAAGAATTTCAATCGACTCAATATCATTTGGGTTGATATCGATGAGTGGATTGGTAGGTTCATTATTGATATCTGACTGGCTTGCCGTAGTAAGTGGAATACCATCGATCACATACAAGGGCTGGCTGCTGGCCGACAAAGATGAAGTACCCCTTATCCTGATCTTGATACCCTGCCCTACTTTACCACTACTGTTCTCGATCACCACACCAGGAGCCTTACCCTGCAAGGCGGATTCAAAGCTTTGCACCGGCTGGTTTTCTATCTCACGGCCAACTACGCGGCTGATCGATCCGCTTACGTTTCTTTTTTGCGACTGTCCATAACCCACAACAACCACTTCAGACAGACGGCGATCATCTTTTTTCAAAACGATATCCATGATGTTGCTGCTGGCAGGTTGTTCGGAAGTAAGAAATCCAACGGAAGATATCACCAGTGTACTACTGGACGATGGCACTTCAATCACGAAAACACCTTCGCTGTTTGCGATGGTTGCGATCTTAGTTCCTTTGATTGTAACTGTAGCCCCTTCAAGCGGCCGTCCGTCATCAGATTGGACGGTTCCTCTCACCTGGACCTGACCAATAGCCCATATGGATAAAGCGAGGCTTGTGCAGAGTAAATAAATTCTGCGTTTCATAAGCATGAATTGGTTTTGATGAATAATAATTTTAGTTCCACTAGCAAACAATTGTTACGGTAGAGACAAAAAAGAACCGAAATTTGAGTTTGAAACGCAAGGCAAAATTGCTGAAGCATGAAATTTGACACCTGTACCACCCTGTAATAGATTTACAGGATAGCAGCGATGATACTGAGACGTTAATTTTTGCTATGGAAACAGTGATTTTATAACCCGATCAATACCTATTATATAATGAAGCGGACATTTTATTTCCTATTTATACTGGCCTTATTCTCATGCAACACGCAGGAAGATAAATGGGAATTGGTTTGGAGTGATGAGTTTAATTATACCGGACTGCCAGATTCAACTAAGTGGACTGCCGAAGTGGGAGGGCATGGATGGGGTAATAATGAACTTCAGTTCTACACATCGGGACGCAGTGAAAATGCCAGGGTAGAAAATGGCCTGCTTACCATTGAAGCCCGTCGCGAAGATCATGATAGCATGAAGTATACTTCTGCACGCCTGGTTACAAAAAATAAGGGCGACTGGCAATATGGAAAGATCGAAGTAAAAGCCAGGCTTCCCAAAGGCCTGGGTACCTGGCCGGCGATCTGGATGCTGGGCTCCACAACACCCCTCAACTGGCCTGATGATGGCGAGATCGATATCATGGAACATGTTGGATTTAACCACGGGTACGTACACGGGTCAATTCATAGTAAAAAGTTCAATCACGTGATCGGAACCCAGAAAACGGACACTATCTATGTGCCGGATTGTTCTGAAAATTTCCATGTGTATAGCGTTGAATGGAATAAAGATTCAGTGAAAGTAGGCGTGGACGGTAACAATTATTTTAATTTTGGCAACGATCAGACCGGCTACGACGCCTGGCCTTTTGACAACAAAATGCATTTATTACTGAATATCGCCGTAGGTGGCAACTGGGGCGGGCAGAAAGGAGTGGATGAAAATATCTGGCCGCAGAAAATGGAAGTCGACTA